>NZ_JBSGXB010000101.1:0-22672 GCF_053609185.1 Streptomyces sp. NPDC054956
CCAGCCTCTGGGGGTGGTTGGCCGCCCGGCCCTTATTTGGTAGGGGCTGCCGGCCCCGTGCATCGCAAGGCGGAGGAGGGAGGCGACGCGGAGCGTCGTCGACCGACGACAACGCGGCGAGGCGCGGTGCCGGACGCCGTGAGCCTGGCCCGGGCGCAAAGCCACCCCCCTAGGGTGGGGGAATGGAAACGGGGACATTGGGTGAGACGGGGCGGCCCGAGTGGGTGGGGCTGCCGGGCGGGCTGCTCACCTTGCGGCGGTTGCTGCTGGTGTTGTGGATGGGACTGTTCACCCTGGTGACCGCCCTGGTACTGGGGCTGGCGGTGGGTCCGGGGTGGGCGGCGGCCGGCGGCTTCTGGCTGCTCGTCCTGGCCTGGGGCTGGTGGCTGCTCGGCCGGAACTGGCGCTCCTGGCGCTACGCCGAACGCGCCGACGACCTCCTGATCACCCGGGGCGTGCTGTGGCACACCGAGACCGTGGTCCCGTACGGCCGGATGCAGCTGGTCGAGGTGACCTCGGGGCCGCTGGAGCGCCGCTTCGGGCTGGCCTCCGTACAGCTGCACACGGCCGCGGCGGCTACGGACGCCAAGATCCCCGGGCTGGCGCCCGAGGAGGCCGAGCGGCTGCGCGACCGGCTGACCGAGCTCGGCGAGGCAAGGTCGGCGGGGCTGTGACCGCCGGGTCCGAGCCGGCGGCCGAAGCGGCCGGTGCCGTGCCCGGTGCCGGGTCCGACGGCGCGTCCGCCGTCGCCTCCGAGCGGCGGCTGCACTTCCTCACGCCCCTGCGCCGCGCCTGGGTGCCGATCGCAGGGACCGTCGGCATCCTCGCCCAGCAGGGCGAGAACGTCACGGAGTGGGTGGCCGCCCTCTCCGCGCTCCTGCGGATCGCGGCGCTCGCCGGGCTGGTCCTCGTCTTCGGCGTGTACGGCTTCCTGAGCTGGTGGTTCACGCACTACGCCGTCACCGACACCGAACTGCGCATACGCAGCGGGCTCCTGTTCCGGCGCACCGCCCACATCCGGCTCGACCGGATCCAGGCGGTCGACGTGACCCGCCCGCTGCTGGCCCGTCTCGCGGGCGTGGCCAAGCTCCGCCTCGACGTGATCGGCACCGAGGACAAGGACGAGCTGGCCTTCCTGAGCGAGACCGACGCCGTGGCGCTGCGCGCCGAGCTGCTGGCCCGCGCGGCCGGCTTCGCCCCGTCGCAGGCCGTCGTCCTGGGCGAGGCACCCGAGCGGGAGCTGCTGCGGGTGAGCCCGCGGGACCTGGCGGTGTCGATGCTGCTCACCCTGTCCGCCTGGGGACTGGTGGTCGGCGGGCTCACCGCCCCGGCCGCGGTGTGGTGGTTCAGCTCCAGCCCGTGGGCGGCGGCCGTCGCCCTGCTCCCGGTCCTGGGCGCGGCCTGGCGGGGCAGCGCGGGCCGCTACCTCGCCGAGTACGACTGGACGGTCGCGGAGTCCCCGGACGGGCTGCGCCTGGACCACGGGCTGCTGGACCGGGCCCACGAGACGGTGCCGCCGGGGCGGGTGCAGACCGTACGGATCGTCGAGCCGCTGCTGTGGCGGCGGCGCGGCTGGGTCCGGGTGGAGCTGGCGGTGGCCGGCTCGAAGAACGACGTCCTGGTCCCGGTGGCCACCCGGGACGCCGCGTACGCCGTCGTCGCCCGGGTCCTGCCCGGCGTCGACCTCGCGGGCCTCGACTTCGCCCCGTCCCCCCGGTCGGGGGCCCGGTGGGTGGCGCCGGTGTGGTGGAAGGGGTACGGCCTGGCCGTCTCCGAGTCCGTGTTCGCGGCCCGGCGCGGCCGCCTGTGCCGGCGTACGGAGCTGGTCCCGCACGCCAAGGTGCAGAGCGTACGGCTCACCCAGGGCCCCTGGTCGAGGGTGTGCGGCGTGGCCGACGTCCATGTGGACACCGGGGCGAACGCCACGGTCACGGCCCGCCTGCGCGCGGCGCCCGAGGCCGCCGGGCTGCTGCACGCGCAGGCGGCCCACTCCCGCACCTCCCGGGCCGGGGCGCGACCGGACCGCTGGATGACCTGAGGCCGCGGTCCGGCCGGGGCTCCGGCCGGACCCCGGGCGGCTCCGGCCGGACGCTAGGCGGCTCCGCCGCCGCCCGCGCGGACCAGGCCCGTCTCGTACGCGAGGACCACGACCTGGACGCGGTCGCGCAGCTCCAGCTTGGTCAGGATGCGTCCCACGTGGGTCTTGACCGTGGCCTCCGACAGGACCAGGCGGGCGGCGATCTCGCCGTTCGACAGGCCCTGGGCGACCAGCAGCATGACCTCGCGCTCGCGCTCCGTCAGCCGCTCGACGTCCTTGTTCCGCGGCTCCGCCGAGGTCGTCGGCAGCATCGGCGCGAACCGGTCCAGCAGCCGGCGCGTGGTGGACGGGGCGACGACCGCGTCGCCGCTGTGCACGGAGCGGATCGCGGCCAGCAGCTCGCCCGGCGGGACGTCCTTGAGCATGAAGCCGCTCGCGCCCGCCTTCAGACCCGAGAAGGCGTACTCGTCCAGGTCGAAGGTGGTCAGGATGATCACCTTGGGGTGTTCGTCGGGCTCGCAGATGCGCCGCGTCGCCTCGACCCCGTCGAGCCGGGGCATGCGGACGTCCATCAGCACCACGTCCACCTTGGTGGCCCGCAGCACTTCCAGCGCCTCCAGGCCGTCGCCCGCCTCGGCGACGACTTCCATGTCGGGCTGTGCGGCGAGCACCATCCGGAACCCGGTGCGCAGCAGCACCTGGTCGTCGACCAGCATCACGCGGATGGAGGAGCTGGAGGGGAAGGACATGATCACCTTTTCTTCAGGGGGAGCAGGGCACTGATCCGGAAGCCGCCTCCGGGACGAGGGCCCGCGTCCAGGGTGCCCCCGACCATACCGATGCGTTCGCGCATGCCGATGAGTCCGTGGCCGGCTCCGTCGGCGCCGCCGTCCTCGTACAACTCGTGGGCCGCGCCCCGGCCGTCGTCCTCGACGAGCAGGCCGAGCCCGTCGTCGAAGTAGACGAGCCGCACGCTGGCCTTCGCGTTCGGGCCGCCGTGCTTGCGCGTGTTGGTCAGCGCCTCCTGCACGATCCGGTACGCGGTCAGCTCGACGCCGCTCGGCAGTTTGCGCGGGGCGCCCTCGACCTCGAAGTCGACCGTGAGCCCGGCCGCGCGCACCTGCTCGATCAGGACCTCGATCTGCTCCACGTCGGGCTGCGGCACGTAGTCCTCGGACTCCTGCGGCTCGCCGGTGCGCAGGACGCCCAGCAGCCGCCGCATCTCGGCCAGCGCGAGGCGGCCGGTGCCCGAGATGGTCTGCAGGGCCTCCTTGGCCTGTTCCGGAGCCGCGTCCATCACGTAGGCGGCGCCGTCGGCCTGGACCACCATCACCGAGACGTTGTGCGCGACGACGTCGTGCAGTTCGCGGGCGATCCGGGCCCGCTCGGCGGCCACGGCCACCTGGGCCTGGGCCGCGCGCTCCTTCTCCAGGCGCTGGTTGCGCTCGACGAGCTGGGCGTAATAGGCGCGCCGGGTGCGCAGCGAATCGCCCATCACCCAGGCGAGCGCGAACGGAACCATCATGAACAGGACGAGCAGGACGCTCTCGACGGCGGAGGTGTTCGGCCCCTTGTCCACTCCGAAGCGCAGGAAGTACAGGGGGGAGGCGATCAGCCCCCAGCCGAGGGCGGTGCGCGAGATCCAGCGCGGTACGTCGGCGGCGGCGACCGTGAAGAGGACGACGAGCAGCGCGATGTCGTGGAAGCTCACCTCGCCGCCGGAGGCCAGCTGGTAGAGGCCGGTGGCGACGGTGAGCCAGAAGATCGGCACGGTCCACCTGCGGCGCAGCGCGACGGCGCTGCTCAGCGCCACCACGCAGGGCGTGGCGAGCAGCGCCTGGGCGGTGCCGCCGGACGAGCTCGCGACGACAGCCATCGAGACCCCGAAGAAGAGGACAGCCCAGAAGCTGTCGACGCCCGTGGGGTGTCTGCGGAGGAAGTCGTAGAGGCGCTGCACGTAACCCAGAGTAGGGACTGGCGATAGGTGCTGGAGTCAACCACAGGTGCGATCCACATCGACGGGGAGTACTCCCGAAGGTGGAGGCGAACATAACCTTTCTGCGGTGAGCACTCAGGGTGAAGGCATGGCGCAAGTGGATCCGGTCCGGTGGCGAACGGCGATGGAGAGCGCGCTGTACGGGCCCGACGGGTTCTACGTACGCCCCGGCGGACCCGGCCCCGCCGGGCATTTCCGCACGTCCGTGCATGCCTCGCCGCTCTACGCGGGGGCCGTGGCCCGGCTGCTCCAGTGGGTGGACGAGGCCCTCGGCCGTCCGGAGGAGCTCGACCTGGTCGACGTCGGGGCCGGGCGCGGGGAACTGCTGACCGGGGTGCTGGCGCAGCTGCCGTCCGAGACGGCCGCGCGGGTGCGGCCGTACGGGGTGGAACGCGCGGGGCGGCCGGACGGGCTCGACCCGCGGATCCGGTGGACCGCCGAGCCGCCGGCGGGCACGCGCGGGCTGCTCTTCGCCAACGAATGGCTCGACAACGTGGCGCTGGACCTCGCCGAGGACGGGCGGTACGTGGAGGTCGCGCGGGACGGCACGGAGAGCGCGGGCGGCCCCCTGGACGGGCCGGACCTGGCCTGGCTGGAGCGGTGGTGGCCCGGCGGGGGCCGCGCGGAGATCGGGCGGCCGCGGGATGAAGCCTGGGCGGCGGCGGTGGCGACGGTGGAGCGGGGGCTCGCGGTGGCGGTGGACTACGCCCACACCCGGGACACCCGTCCGCCGTTCGGGACGCTCACCGGATTCCGGGCCGGGCGGGAGGTCGCGCCCGTGCCGGACGGCAGCTGCGACGTCACCGCGCACGTGGCGCTGGACGCGTGCGCGGCGGGTTCGGGGGCGGCCCTGCTCACCCAGCGCGAAGCGCTGGCCGCGCTGGGGGTCTCGGGGGCCCGGCCCCCGCTCGCGCTGGCCTCCTCGGACCCGGTGGCGTACGTCCGCGCGCTGTCCTGCGCCGGGGAGGCCGCGGAGCTCACCGCCCGCGGCGGCCTGGGCGACTTCGGCTGGCTGGTCCAACCCGTCGGGGTGGCCCCCTGGCCGGGGTGACGCGCGCCGTCGCCGTCTGCGGCACCGCTGCACGGGGGCCAGCCCCCGGACCCGCGGGGTCCGGGGCGGAGCCCCGGGGAACGGCGGAAGGGTGGGTAGGGGACCGCACCGCGCAGCGGCCGCCCCTGCCCACCCTTCCCCGTTACCGGCTACTACTCGGTGACCTCGTGGTCGTGGCCCTCGTGGAGGCCACCACCGGTGCCCGAGCCGTTGGTCGGCTGCGCCGGCACCGGCTTCGACAGCGGCGCCAGGTCGAAGGCGTAGTGCCCGACCGCGTCGGCGATGACGTCGACGTTGATGTCGAGCGCCTTCTGGTCGATGTTCGCGAGGGTGTCGCCCTTGCCGTGATAGTTCACGTCGTACGCGACACCCGCCTGCCCACCGAACTTCGCCGCCTGCTCGGCGGTCTTGATCCCCTCGGCGCCCGTGAACGTACCGCCCGACGGGATGCCGACCGCGATGAACGGGCCGTAGTCCGAGCGGCCCGAGAAGTCGGTGCCCTCGCGCGGGACCTTCTTGGAGTCGAGGAAGTCGTTGATCCCCTTCTCCAGCTGCGCCGAGCCCTCCGGGCCGGGGCCCGAGCCGACCTTGTCCGAGTCGTCGCCGTCGTAGACGAAGTACGCGGCGTTCGGCGAGGCGATCATGTCGAAGTTCAAGTAGAGCTTGATCTGCTTCTTCTGCTCGTCCGTCAGCCCGTCGACGTACGCCTCGGAGCCGAGCAGACCGAACTCCTCCGCCGACCACCAGGCGAACTTGACCTTGTTCTTGATCTTGTTCTGGCTACTGGCGAGGTTCTGCGCGACCTGGAGGATGCCCGCCGAGCCGGAGCCGTTGTCGTTGATGCCCGGGCCCGCCGTGACGGAGTCGAGGTGCGCGCCGAGGAAGACGGTGTTGTTCGCGTCGCCGCCCCGCGTCTCCGCGACGACGTTGTACGTCTTGCGGTTCTCCCGGAACTCGCGGAGGTCGAGGGTGACCTCGACCGGACCGGCCGCGGCCTCGGCGGCGAGCCGCTCGCCCTCGGCCTGCGTGGTGCCGCCGGTCGGGATCTTGCCGGCGTCCGCCGAGCCGATGGTGCCGTTCAGGGCGCCCGCGGTGTTGTTGTAGATGACCGCGCCGACCGCGCCGGCCGCCGCCGCGTTCGCCTGCTTGACCGCGAAGGCGCAGCCGCCGCGCTTGATGAGCGCGACCTTGCCCGTGAAGGCGCCCGCGGCGAAGTCGCCGGGCTCGCAGCCGTGCGTGTTGTCCGCGTCGACCGGGGCCACGGCGATCCGGGCCGTCACTCCGTTCGCCGGGCCGCTGGCGGTGTACGTCATCAGTTTGATCGGGACGTCGCGGCCGGCCGGGCCGTTGACCTTCAGGGTCTCGGCGATCGTCGCGACGTACACGAAGTCGAACTCGTTCTTCGTGACCTCGTACCCGTAGGCCCGCATGACGGCCTCGACGTACTGGGCCGACTGCACGTGACCCGGGGAACCCGCCACGCGGGTGCCCTTGTTGTGGTCGGCGATCGCCTGGAACACCCTCAGGTGGTTGTAGGCGCCCTTGCCGGTCGAATCCTTGACCAGCTTCCTGGCCAGTGCGTCGGCCCTGGCCGCGTCGCTCTGGGGGCTGCCGGTGGCGCCGGCGGGACCCGCGAGCAGCAAGGGGGAGACGAGGGCCGCGGCCGCCAGGGCGGCGGTGGCAGCGGCTATACGGCGTGA
This sequence comes from Streptomyces sp. NPDC054956, assembly GCF_053609185.1. Taxonomy (NCBI): domain Bacteria; kingdom Bacillati; phylum Actinomycetota; class Actinomycetes; order Kitasatosporales; family Streptomycetaceae; genus Streptomyces; species Streptomyces sp. NPDC054956. The sequence continues at coordinate 6,786 of NZ_JBSGXB010000101.1, forward strand.
GGGCATGAAGGTCCTTCCACGGCAGTTGCAGGGCAGATGCGTTACGTGGGGGAGCGGTGGACGCACGTTAGACACCAAGGAGCCGCTATGGCCAGAGTTTTCGCTGTTTCCGGTTCATGAAATCCGGATATCGGTGTTTCCGTGCCGTCGGAAATCGGCCAATGCCCGCTACTCGTACTGCCGGAGGACTACCGGAGGATGCCCTCGATGAAGTCGGAGCCGATCCGGGCCACCGCCGCCAGGTCCAACTGGTACTGGACGTAACGCCCTTGGCGGCGCGTCTGGAGCAGTCCGGCCTTCTTCATCACCGCCAGATGGCGTGACACCTCCGGCGCCGTGATCCCGTGCGCGGCCGCCAGCTCGCCCGTCGTGTACGGAGCGCGCGCCAGGTTGCGGCACAGCATCATCCGCATCGGATGGGCCAGCGCCTCCATGCGCCGCTGGAGCAGCTCCACCGACCCCGGGGAGGAGGCCAGTTCGGGAGAACCGAGCGGGTAGTGGATGACGGGGCGCCAGGAGGGGGCGTGCAGCACCAGCAGGTGCGGCCAGCCGAAGTTCGTCGGCACGAACAGCAGGCCGTCGCCTATTCGCGGGTCGGTCGCGGTGGTGGAGCCGTGCACCATCTTGTCCACCGTGACGGTGGTCAGCTCCTCGTCGACGCTCAGCGCCGCCGAGACCTCCTTGAGCGCGGCGGGCAGCCCCTTGCGGCGCAGCACCTCCGTCTTGTGGCGGACGTCGGCGGCCTGCCGGGGCTCGATGCGGCGCCAGGTCTCCGCGAAGAAGGCCTCGTCGCAGTCCTCCAGCAGCCGGCGCAGCCAGACCCGGACGCCCGCGGTGTCGTCCAGTACCCGTACCGCGAAGGCCAGTTGCTGCGGCCCGCGCGCGGAGGCCGTCTCCAGGGCCTTGGCCCGGGCGAGCGGACTCTCCAGCGGGCTCGGCGCGCCGCCCTCGTTGTACAGGGCCAGCCGGCAGTGCTCCAGCGCGGCCGTCACGAACCGCTCGTCGTCCAGCCGGTCCAGTACGTCGAGCTCCTCGGCCAGCGTCGCGCCGGGCCGGCCGGAGCCGCCCGGAATCCCGGCGAACGCCATGAAGATGTCGGCGAAGGAGCTGCGCCACATGAAGTCGCCCTCCAGCAGCCGGTCCGCGAGGCAGGGATCGAGCGAGGCGGCGGTGGTGGAGGTCCAGGAGGCCAGGCCGGGGTGGTGGCCGGGCTGGGAGAGCGCGTGCAACGCCATGCAGAGCTCTGCGAGCGGGGACGGCGCGAAGCCGATCCGCTCCGCGGGGAGCCCGGTGATGTCGATGGTGACGCTCATCGCATCATTCTGCCGGTGCGCCGGCCGCGCGAGGGACGGGGCACGCGGCCTTCGCCCGCACGGGCCGCGGCCGGACGGCGGTACGGTCCGGACCCGGTCCTCAAGCGCCGGCGTTTGAGCTAGAGGCGGGCCACGAAGTCGGTGACGGCCTTGGTCACGTCCGCCTCCGTCCAGGAGAGACCCGGAGCCGAGACCTCGACCTCCGTCACCGAGAGGCCCGGGGGGCCGTCGGGGGACCAGCGGCGGAAGAGCACCGTGCCCGTCTCCTCCGCCAGGCGGATGCCCGCCTCGGTGAGGCGGTCCGCGTCGTAGGGGAGCCACACCTGGAACTGGTGGGTGTGCGGGACCTCCGGGTTGACCCGGAACCAGGGGACCCCGGGAGCGGCGGCGAGCGCCGAGGACAGCGCGGACGCCACCGTCCGCGCCTTGGCCACGTACGACGGGAGCCTCGGCAGCTCCCGTTCCAGACCGGCCAGCGCGGACAGCGCGGCCGGGAACTGGCGGAAGATCTGGCCCCCGTACCGGTGCCGCCAGACCCTGGCCTCCGCCACCAGCGAGGCGGATCCGGCGAGCGCCGCCCCGCTGATGCCGCCCAGCGACTTGTAGAAGGAGACGTACACCGAGTCCGCCAGCGCCGCGATCTCCGGCAGGGAGCGCCCGAAGTGCACCGTCGACTCCCACAGCCGGGCACCGTCGATGTGGACGACCGCGTCCCGTTCCCGGGCGGTGTCCACCAGCGCCGACAGTTCCTCCCACGTCGGCAGCAGGAAGCCCGCGTCGCGCAGCGGCAGCTCCAGCATCAGCGTCCCGAACGGCTCGGGCAGCTCCGCGACCTCGGAGGCCGTCGGCTGGCGGGGCTCGCCCGTCGGGTGGACGGTGCGCAGGCCGGAGACGACCGACAGCGCCCCGCCCTCCCACCGCTCCGGATGGCTCATCGGGTGCAGGGCGACCACCGGGTTGCCGGTCCGGCCGGCCCAGCAGCGCAGCGCGATCTGCTGGGCCATGGTCCCGGTCGGGAAGAACGCCGCGTCCTCGGTGCCCAGCAGCTCGGCGACCCGTCGCTCCAGCCGCGCCACGATTCCGTCGCCGTAGATGTCTCCCGGCTCGTCCGGGTCCGGGGTCAGGGCGGCGAGGTCCGCGAGCAGCTCGCCGACCGTGGACTCCCGCAGGCTGTGCGACAGCTTGCGCTCCGCGGCCCGCCCCGCGGCCGCGAGCCGCTCGGCCACCCGGTCCGCCCGTTCGGCCGCGTCGTCCGCCCCGGCCCCGTCGGTCCCGGGGGCCGTGCCGTCCGCCCCGGCCCCGTCCGCCCCGGGGGCCGCCCCGTCCGTCTCGGCCCCGGCCGCCCCGTCCGCCGCCCACTCCGCCGCCCGCACCGTGTCCTCGCTCATCCCCCGATCATCGCCGACCGGCCGACACGCCAGGAGCTAGCATGGCGACGTATCGTCCGGTACCCCCCGCGGACTGGAACGGAAGGCCTTCCCCGCGTGAACACATCCCCTCAGGCGGAGCGCCCCGCCCGGCTCGCCGTCGGTGTCGTCGGAGCCGGCCGCGTCGGCCCCGCGCTGGCCCGCGCCCTCCAGCAGACCGGGCACCGGCCCGTCGCCGTGTCCGGCGTCTCCGACGCCTCGCGCCGCCGCGCCGAGCGAATGCTGCCGGACGTGCCGCTCGTATCGCCCGCGCAGGTCCTCCAGGCCTCCGACCTCGTCCTGCTCACCGTCCCCGACGACGCCCTGCCGACCCTGGTGCAGGGCCTCGCGGACACCGGCGCGGTCCGCCCCGGCCAGATCCTCGTCCACACCTCCGGGCGGTACGGGGTCGCCGTGCTCGACCCGGCCCGCCGCGCGGGCGCGCTCCCGCTGGCCCTGCACCCCGCGATGACCTTCACCGGCACCGAGGTCGACGTGCAGCGGCTGGCCGGCTGCTCCTTCGGGGTGACCGCCCCCGACGAGCTGCGGCTCGCCGCCGAGGCCCTGGTCATCGAGATGGGCGGGGAGCCCGAGTGGATCGCCGAGGCGAACCGCCCGCTCTACCACGCGGCCCTCGCCCTCGGCGCGAACCACCTGGTCACCCTGGTCGCCCAGTCCATGGAGCTGCTGCGCAAGGCGGGCGTCGAGCACCCCGACCGGATGCTCGGCCCGCTGCTCGGTGCCGCCCTCGACAACGCCCTGCGCTCCGGTGACGCCGCCCTGACCGGCCCGGTGGCCCGCGGTGACGCCGGTACGGTCGCCGCGCACGTCTCGGAGCTGCGCAAGCACGCCCCGGGCACCGTCGCCGGCTACCTCGCGATGGCCCGTACGACCGCCGACCGCGCCCTCGCGCACGGCCTGCTCAAGCCCGAACTCGCCGAGGACCTGCTCGGCGTACTCGCCGACGGCGCGGGCGTGTTCGACCCCGGCGACCCCCTCGACCCCCGCGACCGCGACCCCCGTGACCCCCGCGACCCCGAAGGCGGTGACCGGTGATCCTCCTCGACACCGCCGAGGAGCTGCACAAGCTCCCCCGCACGACCGCAACCGACGCCCCCGCCGGCCGCCGCGCCGTCGTCATGACCATGGGCGCCCTCCACGAGGGCCACGCCACCCTGGTCCGCACCGCCCGCGCACAGGTCGGCCCCACCGGCCAGGTCGTGGTCACGGTCTTCGTCAACCCCCTCCAGTTCGGGGCGAACGAGGACCTCGACCGCTACCCCCGCACCCTCGACGCCGACCTCGTCATCGCCGAGGAGGCCGGCGCCGACGCCGTGTTCGCCCCGGCCGTCGAGGAGGTCTACCCCGGCGGAGACCCGCAGGTCCGGATCAGCGCCGGCCCGATGGGCGGGCGCCTCGAAGGCGCCACCCGGCCCGGCCACTTCGACGGCATGCTGACCGTCGTCGCCAAGCTGCTCCACCTCACCCGCCCCGACCTGGCCTTCTTCGGCCAGAAGGACGCGCAGCAACTGGCGCTGATCCAGCGGATGGTGACCGACCTGAACTTCCCCGTGGAGGTGGTCGGCGTACCGACCGTCCGCGAGGACGACGGGCTCGCGCTGTCCTCCCGCAACCGCTACCTCTCGGCCAAGGAGCGGAGCACGGCCGTCGCCCTCTCCCGGGCCCTGTTCGCCGGCCGCGACCGGCTCGCCGCACAGGCGGCGCTGCGCGACCGCGCCGAGGCCCAGGCACCCCCGGCCGGCGACGAGCGCGCCACCGGACTGGCCCGGCTCGGCGAGATCCGGGCCTCCGCCGACGCCCACGCCGTCTCGGCGGCGGGCGCCGGACTGCCGGACGCCGTACGGGCCGCCGCCCGGCACGTCCTGGAGGAGGCGGGCCGGCACGACCCGCCCCTCGTACTGGACTACCTGGCGCTGGTGGACCCCCAGGACTTCACCGAGGCCGGCCCCGGCTTCACCGGCCGGGCCGTGCTGGCCGTCGCCGCGAAGGTGGGCGCGACCCGGCTGATCGACAACATCCCATTGGAGTTCGGAGCACACGCGTGAGCACCCCAGGCAGAGTCCCCGCCGCAGCGGGCACCAGCACCGGCATACGGCTGCACGCCCCGGCCCCCGGCTGGTCCGTCGACGCCGACGTCGTGGTCGTCGGGTCCGGAGTCGCGGGCCTGACCGCCGCGCTGCGCTGCGCCGCCGCGGGCCGCCGTACCGTCGTGGTCACCAAGGCGCGGCTCGACGACGGCTCCACCCGCTGGGCCCAGGGCGGCATCGCCGCCGCCCTCGGCGACGGGGACACCCCCGAGCAGCACCTCGACGACACCCTCGTCGCGGGCGCGGGCCTGTGCGACGAGGCAGCCGTCAGGCTCCTGGTCACCGAGGGCCCCGACGCCGTACGCCGGCTGATCGCCGAGGGAGCCGTCTTCGACACCTCCGCCGAGACCGGCGAGATCGAGCTGACCCGCGAGGGCGGCCACCACCGCCGCCGCATCGCGCACGCCGGCGGCGACGCCACCGGCGCCGAGATCTCCCGGGCGCTCGTCGAGGCCGTCCAGGCCGCCGGCATCGAGACCGTGGAGAACGCCCTGGTCCTGGACCTCCTCCAGGACGCGCAGGGGCGTACGGCCGGCGTCACCCTGCACGTCATGGGCGAGGGCCAGCACGACGGGGTCGGCGCCGTCCACGCGCCCGCCGTGATCCTCGCGACCGGCGGCATGGGCCAGGTCTTCTCCGCGACGACCAACCCGTCCGTCTCCACGGGTGACGGCGTGGCCCTGGCGCTGCGCGCCGGCGCCGAGGTCTCCGACCTCGAATTCGTCCAGTTCCACCCGACCGTGCTCTTCCTCGGCCCCGACGCCGAAGGCCAGCAGCCCCTGGTGTCCGAGGCCGTGCGCGGCGAGGGCGCGTACCTCGTCGACGCCGACGGGGTCCGCTTCATGACCGGCCAGCACGAGCTCGCCGAGCTCGCGCCCCGCGACATCGTCGCCAAGGGCATCATGCGCCGCATGCAGGAGCAGGGCACGCAGCACATGTACCTGGACGCCCGGCACTTCGGCGCCGAGATGTGGGAGCAGCGCTTCCCGACCATCCTCGCCGCCTGCCGTTCGCACGGCATCGACCCGGTCACCGAGCCCATCCCCGTCGCCCCGGCCGCGCACTACGCCTCCGGCGGCGTACGGACCGACCTGCACGGCCGCACCACCGTCCCCGGCCTGTACGCGTGCGGCGAGGTCGCCTGCACCGGAGTGCACGGCGCGAACCGCCTCGCCTCCAACTCCCTGCTGGAGGGCCTGGTCTTCGCCGAGCGGATCGCCGACGAGATCATCGGGAACCCGCCCGCGGGCAACGGCCCCGGCATCCCCGTCCCGGCCACCGGCCCCCTCCAGCCCGCCGAGGCGCGGTACGAGATCCAGCGCATCATGACCGACGGCGCGGGCGTGCTCCGCTCCGCCGAGTCGCTGGCGACGGCCGCCGCCGCGCTCGAAGCCCTGTACGCGACGGCCCTCACGGAGCTGGAGACCCAGGGCAAGACGGCCGTCCCCGGCACCGAGACCTGGGAAGCCACCAACCTGCTGTGCGTGGCCCGCGTCCTGGTCGCCGCCGCCCAGCGGCGCGCGGAGACCCGCGGCTGCCACTGGCGCGAGGACCACCCCGACCGGGACGACGCCGACTGGCGCCGCCACCTCGTCGTACGCCTGTCGGCGACCGAGCGGCGGGCCCTGGTCGTCACTCCCACCGACTCGGCGGACTTCCCGTCCGTACAGATCCCCCTGAGCACCGACAGCCTGGAGCGGTAACCGTGAGCACGCACGAGCAGCACCCCACCCACGAGCACGAGCACGAAGAGCTCCCCCTCCTCGACCAGAGCGAGGGCGGCGGCTGCGGCGACGACTGCGCCTGCGGCGAGGGCGAGGAGACCGGCCTGGACCCGGCGCTGGCCCAGCTCCTCGAGGACGCCGGCCTGGACCCGGTCGAGGTCGAGGACATCGCGCACATGGCGATCTCCGAGGACCTCGACGGCGGGGTCGACGTGACCACCGTCGCCACCGTCCCCGAAGACGCCGTCGCGACGGCCGACTTCACCGCGCGCGAGGCGGGCACGGTCGCCGGCCTGCGCGTCGCCGAGGCCGTCCTGTCCGTCGTCTGCACCGAGACCTTCGAGGTCGAGCGGCACGTCGAGGACGGCGAGCGCGTCGAGGCCGGCCAGGTGCTGCTGTCGGTCCGGGCCCGCACCCGCGACCTGCTCACCGGTGAGCGCAGCGCCCTGAACCTGCTCTGCCTGATGTCGGGCATCGCCACGGCGACCCGCGCGTGGGCCGACGAGCTGGAGGGCACCAAGGCCAAGGTCCGCGACACCCGCAAGACCACCCCCGGCCTGCGCTGCCTGGAGAAGTACGCGGTCCGCTGCGGCGGCGGCGTCAACCACCGGATGTCGCTCTCGGACGCGGCCCTGGTGAAGGACAACCACGTCATCGCGGCGGGCGGTGTCCGCGAGGCCTTCAAGGCCGTGCGCGAGCAGTTCCCCGACCTGCCCATCGAGGTCGAGGTCGACACCCTGCAGCAGGTCCGCGAGGCCCTGGAGGCGGGCGCCGACCTGATCCTGCTCGACAACTTCACCCCCATCGAGACCGAGGAGGCCGTGGCGCTGGTGCGCGGCCGCGCGGTGCTGGAGTCCTCCGGCCGCCTCACCGTGCACAACGCCCGCGCCTACGCCGAGACCGGTGTCGACTACCTCGCGGTCGGCGGCCTCACGCACTCCTCCCCGATCCTGGACATCGGCCTCGACCTGCGCGAGGCGGTGTAACCGGTGCTCCTCACCATCGACGTGGGCAACACCCATACGGTCCTTGGCCTGTTCGACGGTGACGAGATCGTCGAGCACTGGCGCATCTCGACCGACCCGCGCCGCACGGCCGACGAGATGGCCGTGCTGATGCAGGGCCTGATGGGCATGCACCCGATGCTCGGCAGCGAATTGGGCGACGGCATCCACGGCATCGCGATCTGCTCGACGGTGCCGGCGGTCCTGCACGAGCTCCGCGAGGTGACGCGCCGCTACTACGGCGACGTGCCCGCCGTGATCGTGGAGCCCGGCACCAAGACGGGCGTGCCGATCCTCATGGACAACCCGAAGGAGGTCGGCGCGGACCGCATCGTCAACGCGGTCGCCGTCGTCGAGCTGTACGGGGGCCCGGCGATCGTGGTCGACCTCGGTACGGCGACCACCTTCGACGCGGTGTCCGCGAAGGGCGAGTACGTGGGCGGGGTGATCTCCCCGGGCATCGAGATCTCCATGGAGGCCCTCGGCGTACGGGGTGCCCAGCTCCGCAAGATCGAGCTGGCCCGCCCGCGCAACGTCGTCGGCAAGTCCACCGTCGAGGCGATGCAGTCGGGCGTGGTCTACGGGTTCGCGGGCCAGGTCGACGGGATCGTGACCCGGATGGCCAAGGAGCTCGCCGGCCCGAACGGGTCCCCGGACGACGTCCGCGTCATCGCCACCGGCGGCCTGGCGCCGATCGTCCTCGGCGAGGCCGCGGAGATCGACGAACACGAGCCCTGGCTCACCCTGATCGGCCTGCGGCTGGTCTACGAGCGCAACGCGCCGACCTTCGCCTGACACAGGCGTCCCGAGCGGCGCGAGAGCCCCCGTCCTCCTCCGGAGGGCGGGGGCTCCGTCTTCCTCGGTGGATCACCCGTCGGGTTAACTGGGTCGCACAGGCGGCGAGTTGACGACACGACGAGCACAGGACGGCCCGAATGCCCCGCGACACGGCTTACGCGAAGGTGGCCGACGCGCTGCGGACCCGCGTCCGGGCCGGGGAGTGGCCCGTCGGCACCAGGCTCCCCTCGCGGGCCCGGCTGGCGGCCGAGTACTCCGTGGGGCAGTCGGTCACCCAGCGGGCCATGGAACTCCTGATCATCGAGGGTCTCCTCGAAGGCCGGACCGGCGCCGGCACCTACGTCCGCGTCCCGCGCCGGCGGCCGCGCGTCGTCCGCTCCCGGCGCCCGGAGCCCGCGGCTCCCGGGCCGGCCGGCGCGGCGCCCCGGTCCCACACCAAGGCCCGGGTCGAGGCCACCGCGGACATCGCCGCACGCCTGGGCATCGCGCCCGGCGACCCGTGCGTGCTGACCACGTACACGTTCCCGGGGGAGGGCGGGGCGCCCCTGGAGGTCTGCGAGTCCTGGGAGCCGATGGCCCTCACCTCCGGCACCCCGGTCGCCCTGCCGGAGATGGGCCCCCACAAGGGCGCCGGAGTCGTGGCGCGGATGCGCGCGATCGGCATCACGGTCGCCTCCGCGCTGGAGGTCCCGCGCCCCGCGCGCGCGGACCACCGGCAGGCCGCCCTGCTGGGCGTCGGCGTCGGCGACCTGATCACGGAGATCGAGCGCACGCACTACGCGGCGGACGGGCGCGCGGTGGAGACCGCCGACATCGTGGTCGCCGACCGGCACGCGGAGATCGCCTACGAGATCCCCCTGGCGCCGGTGACCGACCCGGCGGATCCCCGCGCCGATCCGCCCGCGAACCCGTCCGCGGACCCGCCCGCGAATCCGTACCGCCATAGCGCCCGCTGACGGCCGGCGGATCGAATTCCCCGGAAATGGCCGGAGTGCGGCCGTCATGGAGATACGGTCCCCCACGAGAAGTACCGGGAGCTCGCCCACGGCGCCGCACGCGCCCGTGACCGGAGGAGACGCGATGAACGCTCGAACCGCTTGGCAGAAGTCCTCGTTCTGCGGTGAGGGAGACAACTGCGTGTACGTCAGCGCCGCCCCCGGCACCCTGGTCCGCGTCGCCGACCGCGCCGACCCCGCCCACCTCGTCCTGGCCACCACCCAGGCCGCCTGGGCCGACTTCCTGCGCGTGGTCAAGGAGTCGGGCTGAGGATCCGCCGCGCCGCGCCCAGGTTCCCTCAGGGGATTTTGTCCGATTAGCGCGTATCTTCGGCCCATGCCCACGCCCTACGGATCCCGCGGCGGCATGGCGTTCAGCGCTGTTGAGCTTCACGTGCTCAGGCGTTCGCTCGCTCACGCCCTTCAGTCCTCCACGGCCCCTCTGACGGCCGCCGAGGTCCAGGACTGCCTGCGTCTCGCGCAGTCGGTGGACGACGCGGTCCAGGAGGCGGGGCGGCTCAGAGCGTTCCTCCTCGCCGACCTGGCCCGGTACAGAGCCGCGCTGCCGGGGAGCCTCACGGGCTACCTGGAGCTGCTCCAGGACGCCCTGGCAGCCGGCTACGAGCCCGTGCCCGACGACCTCGCCGCCCTGCGGGCCCTGCGCGCCAACCCGGTCGCGGCGGCCCTGCTGGAGCGGGCCCAGGGGGTCGCGGAGCGCTCCGTGCGCCGCAGGCTCTCCACGGCGCCCGCGCCGCGCACCCGGCTGCTGTCCATCGCCGGCTCGGGCTCGGGCTCCGGCTCCGGCTCGGGCTCCGGTACGGAGAAGGAGCCGGCGCGCCCGCGGGAGCCCGAGCCCGACGACCGGCCCGCGCGCCCGATCCCGACCCCGGGCGAGGTCTTCCCGCCGCGCCGCAAGCCCGTACCGCCCCCGGCGGCCGGCCGTGCGGCCGGCTAGCTAGGCTGTGGGGCATGGACTACGTTTCCGCGCTCGTGCCCCCCTTCGTGATGGCCGTGTTCTTCATCGCGCTCGTCGTGACGATCGTGAAGAGCCAGGGCGGCTCCAACAAGGCCAAGGAAGACGCGGCGGTCGACGCCGTTCTCGCCCGCGCCGAGGCCGCCCAGCAGCAGTCCCAGCCCCGGCAGTAATCCCGGAAGCGGCCCCGCGAGGGGACGGGCGTACGGCTCCCCGAGCCGTACGCCTTACGGGTTCCCGGGATCGCCCCGCTCGGCGGGCCCGGATTTCACCGCGCGTTGCCTCCCGAATAGCCGGGCAATTCACCGCATCCCGCACTATCGTGCTGTTGTGCCTCGCCCCTTGGGAGAACTCGAAGACGCAGTCATGACGCGGGTGTGGCAGTGGAACCGCCCGGTCACCGTTCGCGAAGTCCTGGAAGACCTCCAGCAGGAACGGTCCATCGCGTACACCACGGTGATGACCGTTATGGACAATCTTCACCAGAAGGGCTGGGTCCGCCGGGAAGCGGAAGGCCGCGCCTATCGATATACGGCGGTCTCCACCCGCGCCGCCTACTCGGCCGCACTGATGAACGAAGCCTGGTCGACGAGCGACAACCCCGCGGCCGCCCTCGTGGCCTTCTTCGGCATGATGTCCGCCGAGCAGCGCGAGGCACTGCGGGACGCCGTACGGATCGTGCAGCCCGCGGAACCCGAGGGGACGGCGGAAGCCGCCGGCCCCCCGGCGGCCGCGGACACCGACCCGACGCCCGACGCGGAAGGCGACTCCGGCGGGCGGCGGAGCGAGCCGGGGCGATAACGTCCGGGCATGGGTGAGTTTTCCGCTGCAGATGCAAAAACCGTGACGATCCGCCGAGCGCGCACCGGTGATGTTCCCGCGCTGCGCCGCCTGCTCGACCAGTACGTGCAGCAGCGCATCCTGCTCGACAAAGCGCCGGTCGTCCTTTATGAGGACATCCAGGAGTTCTGGGTCGCGGAACGCGACACCGACGGCCAGGTGGTCGGCTGCGGTGCGCTCCACGTGATGTGGGAAGACCTGGCCGAAGTCCGCACTCTCGCCGTCGACCGCGACTTGAAGGGCGCCGGAGTCGGTCATCTGGTGCTCGACAAGTTGTTGCAGACGGCCCGCCGGCTCGGTGTGAGCCGGGTTTTCTGCCTGACCTTCGAAGTCGGCTTCTTCGCGAAGCACGGCTTCGTCGAGATCGGCGAGACCCCGGTCGAGACCGATGTGTACATGGAGCTCCTGCGTTCCTATGACGAGGGTGTCGCCGAGTTCCTCGGTCTCGAACGAGTGAAGCCGAACACCTTGGGCAACAGCCGGATGCTTCTGCACCTCTGATCGATCACCCCGGGATTTCCCGGGACCACCGCGCGTGTGGCCTATGTCCGAATCGCGCATGTTTCCCGACCCGTTGCGGACCCGAACCTCTCACGGGGGGTTTGTGTTTTCCAGGCAAAAGCGGTTTCCTTTCCGCGTACTGCTTTTCGATGAAAGGAAATCCCGGTGGCACAGAAGGTTCAGGTCCTTCTTGTCGACGACCTCGACGGCGGCGAGGCGGACGAGACGGTGACGTTCGCTCTGGATGGCAAGACCTACGAGATCGACCTCACCACCGCCAACGCTGAAAAGCTCCGCGGCCTGCTCGACCCGTACACCAAGGGCGGACGTCGTACCGGCGGTCGCGGCGCCGCGACCGGCCGCACCAAGGGGCGCGCGGTCGCCGCTTCGGCCGGAAACCCGGACACCGCCGTCATTCGCGCGTGGGCCAAGGAAAACGGCTACAACGTGAATGACCGCGGCCGCGTTCCCGCGGAAATCCGTCAGGCGTTCGAGGACCGCAAGGTCTGACCCGCGGCGGGCCGGTCCACCACACCGGCACGCCCCGCGGGGGCCGTACGCCGGCGCAGGCGGGCCCGGTGGCATTCCGTCGCCGCCGCCGCGACCAGGCGTACGAGATCGGGTCCACGCGTGGACCCGGATGAGCCCTGCCCGGGAGCGGGCAGGGCGGGAAGCAGTGCCTCACACCCCTGCTCGGGGGGCCGCAGCCACACGGCGGCCCCCCGAGGCCTTCCCTGCGGATCCGCACCGCCGACGGAGCCCTCGTCGGGGGCTCCCGGGGGCACCGGAGCAGTGATCCGGCCACCCGCACCCAGGGCGGCGAGATCCAGGGCGACCCCGCCCCATTCCAGCCAGACGAGCAGTCCTTCCAGCTCGTCCGCGCTCCCGGCGGCCACCAGGAACCGCATCCGGCGGCCCATGACCGCCACCGGCCCCGTGGGGACGCGTCTGCGCAGCACCGCCGTCCCCGCATCGGACGGCAGCTCCAGCACGTCGAACCGCACCCCGGTCACCAGCTGGACGGGGGGTCCGCCGGCGACGGTCCAGCCGAGCTCGCGCTCGTACCAGGAGGCCGTCGGGCAATCCGTCCGGGAGTCCGGGCCGGCCTCGGCCGCGGAACCCGCGAACGGAGCTCGGGGGAGCGGGACGGCGACGGGCGGCGCGGTGGGGGCCATGACCGGAGCAACTCCCGAAACGCTCCGGGGTTACGCGCGATGTGACGTTCCGCACGCGTCTCAATGCGGAACGTAAACATCCGTCGTGGCGGAGTCCCACATTCGGGACGGAAGTGTGTTCGCCCGTAGCGGAGGGATCCGACGTCACTGGCGTGAACTGTCGGCGCTTACGGGGTAAGACATTCCTAGTGGATCGGGGCGACACGCTGATTTGCGGGCTCTGCGAGCGGGTTCCGTTCGCCATCGGCGTACACGTGTGACGGGTATCTGCCTGGCCTGCGGGAACATCGTCTCGCACCATCGGGTTGGAGCAGTTGTCGGCACTTACAGCCGGGTTTTCCCACGGACGTGAGGGTGAGCCGCGGACGGATGTCGGCAGTTGGAATGAGCTGTCCCGCCCCGCGGGACTAGCATGCGGAAGGACAGGGCGGGGACCGACCCCGAACTGCCCGACCGCTCTGAGGAGCGATAAACGATGTTCGAGAGGTTCACCGACCGCGCGCGGCGGGTTGTCGTCCTGGCTCAGGAAGAAGCCCGGATGCTCAACCACAACTACATCGGCACTGAGCACATCCTCCTGGGCTTGATCCACGAGGGTGAGGGTGTCGCCGCTAAGGCCTTGGAGAGCCTCGGGATTTCGCTCGAGGCTGTTCGCCAGCAGGTTGAGGAGATCATCGGCCAGGGGCAGCAGGCCCCGTCCGGCCACATCCCCTTCACCCCGCGGGCGAAGAAGGTCCTGGAGCTTTCGCTCCGAGAGGCCCTCCAGCTCGGCCACAACTACATCGGCACCGAGCACATCCTGCTCGGCCTCATTCGCGAGGGCGAGGGCGTCGCCGCCCAGGTCCTGGTGAAGCTGGGCGCCGATCTCAACCGAGTCCGGCAGCAGGTCATCCAGCTGCTCTCCGGCTACTCCGGCGGAGGCAAGGAGTCGGCCACGGCCGGCGGCCCGGCCGAGGGCACGCCCTCGACCTCGCTCGTCCTGGACCAGTTCGGCCGCAACCTCACGCAGGCCGCCCGCGAATCCAAGCTCGACCCGGTCATCGGGCGCGAGAAGGAGATCGAGCGGGTCATGCAGGTCCTGTCCCGCCGGACCAAGAACAACCCGGTCCTCATCGGCGAGCCCGGCGTCGGCAAGACCGCCGTCGTCGAGGGCCTCGCCCAGGCGATCGTCAAGGGCGAGGTGCCCGAGACCCTCAAGGACAAGCACCTCTACACCCTCGACCTGGGTGCCCTGGTCGCCGGTTCCCGCTACCGCGGTGACTTCGAAGAGCGCCTCAAGAAGGTCCTCAAGGAGATCCGCACCCGCGGCGACATCATCCTGTTCATCGACGAGCTCCACACCCTCGTGGGTGCGGGTGCCGCCGAGGGCGCGATCGACGCCGCCAGCATCCTGAAGCCCATGCTGGCCCGTGGTGAGCTCCAGACCATCGGTGCCACGACGCTGGACGAGTACCGCAAGCACCTCGAGAAGGACGCCGCTCTCGAGCGCCGCTTCCAGCCGATCCAGGTGGCGGAGCCTTCCCTCCAGCACACCATCGAGATCCTCAAGGGCCTGCGCGACCGCTACGAGGCCCACCACCGCGTCTCCATCACGGACGAGGCCCTCGTGCAGGCGGCCACCCTGGCCGACCGGTACATCTCGGACCGCTTCCTCCCGGACAAGGCGATCGACCTGATCGACGAGGCCGGCTCCCGGATGCGCATCCGCCGGATGACCGCGCCGCCGGACCTCCGCGAGTTCGACGAGAAGATCGCGAACGTGCGTCGCGACAAGGAGTCGGCCATCGACTCCCAGGACTTCGAGAAGGCGGCTTCCCTCCGTGATTCGGAGAAGCAGCTGCTGGCGGCGAAGGCCAAGCGCGAGAAGGAATGGAAGGCCGGCGACATGGACGTCGTCGCCGAGGTCGACGGCGAGCTCATCGCCGAAGTCCTCGCGACCGCGACCGGCATTCCCGTCTTCAAGCTCACCGAGGAGGAGTCCTCGCGCCTGCTGCGCATGGAGGACGAACTCCACCGGCGCGTCATCGGCCAGAAGGACGCCATCAAGGCGCTCTCCCAGGCGATCCGCCGTACCCGTGCGGGTCTGAAGGACCCGAAGCGCCCGGGTGGCTCGTTCATCTTCGCCGGCCCGTCCGGTGTCGGTAAGACCGAGCTCTCCAAGACGCTCGCCGAATTCCTCTTCGGCGACGAGGACGCACTGATCTCCCTCGACATGTCGGAGTTCAGCGAGAAGCACACGGTTTCCCGTCTCTTCGGTTCGCCCCCCGGCTACGTGGGCTACGAAGAGGGCGGCCAGCTGACCGAGAAGGTCCGCCGGAAGCCGTTCTCCGTCGTCCTCTTCGACGAGGTCGAGAAGGCGCACCCGGATATCTTCAATTCCCTTCTCCAGATCTTGGAAGACGGTCGTCTGACCGACTCCCAGGGCCGGGTCGTGGACTTCAAGAACACGGTCATCATCATGACGACCAACCTGGGTACGCGGGACATCTCGAAGGGCTTCAACCTCGGCTTCGCCGCCCAGGGAGACACCAAGACCGGATACGACCGGATGAAGGCGAAGGTCAACGAAGAGCTCAAGCAGCACTTCCGGCCCGAGTTCCTCAACCGCGTCGACGACACGGTCGTCTTCCACCAGCTCACCGAGGAAGACATCATCCAGATCGTCGACCTCATGGTGGCCAAGGTCGACGACCGCCTCAAGGACCGCGACATGGGCATCGAGCTGAGCGGCGACGCGAAGCTCCTGCTCGCCAAGCGCGGCTACGACCCGATCCTGGGTGCCCGTCCGCTGCGCCGGACGATCCAGCGCGAGATCGAGGACGTGCTGTCGGAGAAGATCCTCTTCGGCGAGCTGCGCCCCGGTCACATCGTGGTCGTCGGCAAGGAGGGTGAGGGCGAGGAAGCCAAGTTCACCTTCCGCGGCGAGGAGAAGTCGGCTCTGCCGGACCTCCCCCCGATCGAGGCCACGGGCTCCGGCCCGGACCTGACGAAGGGCGCGTAAGCGCTAGCCGCTGGTAGCTGTACGAAGGGGCGGCCCCGGGACCGGAAGG
>NZ_JBSGXB010000102.1:0-22637 GCF_053609185.1 Streptomyces sp. NPDC054956
GCCGAGCAGCTCCGCGCCCCGCCCCGGCACTCTCGCCGGACCCCGTCCCCGGGGCCCGGCAGGGGCCTCGGCCCCGCACCCCGATCCGGCTACGGGAGGTAGCGTTCGAGGGCCTTCGCGCCTTCCTTCTCGATCAGCTGGCGCGCCCTTTCGAGCCGCTCCGGAGTCGGCTCCTGGCCGCGCGCCATCACGAGGTCCTCGGGGTCGTACGGGCGTTCCGAACCCGTGTAGAGATGGGCCGGACGCTGGGGCTGCTGGTCCGCTTCACTGGCCATCGCGTACCTCCTCCTGGGTTCCCCCTGGCCCCATCCTCCGGCGGTGTCCCCATGAACGCACGTCGGCGGGGGGCGGGACCCCCCGGGCGCGGCCGGAGGGCCCCCGCGGCACGGCGAACGCGCCTCAGGCGCCGTTGACCGCCAGCACCGTCGTCAGGGCGACGACCGCGCCGCAGATGCCCAGGTTGACGATCTTGTGCTCCCAGAACACCGCCACGAACTCGCGGATCGTCGCGCTCGGCCAGAAGTACTTCGCCGTCGGCGAGCCCAGGACCTGCCCGTTCACCCCGGCCTTGCGGGCCGTCATCGCGGCGCGGAAGGCGTGGAAGTTGTTGGTCACCACCACGCAGCGGTAGGACGGGTCCCCGGCCAGCATGATCTCCCGGCTGAACCGGAGGTTCTCCTCCGTCGTGCGGGAGCGGTCCTCCAGCCGCACGTGCTCCTCCGGCACGCCCTCCGCGATCAGCCAGTCGGCCATCGCCCGCGCCTCCGCGACCTTCTCGTCCGGCCCCCTGCCGCCCGAGGTGAGCAGCACCGGCACCCGGCCGCCGCGTGCGATCTGGGCCTCCTGGATCTCCCGGCCCTTGCGCAGCCGCGAGGCCAGCAGCGGCGGGACCCGGTCGCCGCCGATCAGGCCGGAACCGAGCATCACCACGTAGTCGACGTCCCCGTGCACCTTGATCCGGCCGTAGAGGAAGGCGTAGGCGAGGAAGCAGAGGAAGAGGAAGGAGACGTACCCGGCGAGGAAGACCACGCCCCCCACCACCGCGTCCCACTTCTGGGAGCCCCGGTTGCCCATGGTCAGGACGAACGCGATCAGGGCGAAGATCCCCACCCCCGCCATGAAGGAGAGCAGGTTGGCCGGGCGGCGGCCCTCCTTGCGGACCATCGTCAGTCCGTTGCCGATGAGGAAGACGCCGAGTGCGATCGTGCCGAGCGCGGGGACCAGGAAGACCAGCGCGACGATGATGCCGCCGAGGCCGTGGGGCAGGTCCGGGACCAGGGTGAGCAGGCCCACGGACGTGCATATGAAGGTGAGACCCAAGTAGACCGCGTTGCGGAAGCGCCTGCGGTCCTCCCGGACGCTCACGCCGAAGAGGACGAGAAACAGGGCGGCAGGGACAAAGGCGAACATGTCCCTCATCGTAGGCGGGCCGTATGAAGGAACGACCGCATGATCACCCCGTCCGGATGTCTATCGGCCTCCGTGCGGGGTCCGGCGGACCGACCGTCCGGCCAGCACGTCCGTCCTGCGCCCGTCGCGCATCACGAACCGCCCGTCGATCAGGACGTGCGGTATCCCGGCCGGCAGCGCGCGCGGGTGATCGAACGTGGACCCGGCCGCGACCGTCAGCGGGTCGAAGAGGACGAGGTCCGCGCGGTGGCCCACCCGCACGGTCCCCCGGTCGGGCAGGCGCAGCCGGGCCGCCGGGCGGCCCGACAGGTGGGCGACGCACTCCTCCAGGGAGAGGACGCCCAGCTCGCGCACGTAGTGCCCGAGGTAGTGCGGGAAGGTGCCGTAGGCCCGCGGATGCGGTTTCGCGCCGTGCAGGATGCCGTCCGAGCCGCCCGTGTGGACCGGGTGGCGCATGATCGTCCGTACGTTCTCCTCGTGCCCGACGTGCTGCAGGATGCTCGGGCCGAGCCGGTCCGCCAGCAGCAGCCGCCGGGCGGTGTCCCAGTCGCGCACGCGCGTGCCGACGTACGCCCCGTGCGCTGGATCGGTGGTCCCGGCGATCTCGATCGTCGACCAGTCGACGGGCACCCCGTGGCAGCCGTCGGCGCCCTCCACCTCCAGCGCGTACCTGATCCGCTCGGCCTCGGCGTCGTCGCGCAGCCGCGCCAGGACGGCCTCGGGCCCGCCCTCGTTCGCCCAGCTCGGCAGGAGGGCGACGAGCGTGGTGGAGCCGGGGGTGTACGGGTAGCTGTCGAGGCTGATGTCGGCGCCGTCGGCCAGGGCCCGGTCGAGGAGTGCCAGCAGCTCGGGGGCGCGCCCCCGGTTCTCGCCGAAGTTCATCGTGGCGTGCGCCAGGTGCAGGGCGCAGCCGGCCTCGCGGGTCAGCTCGACCATCTCGGCGTAGGCGGCGAGCGCGCCGCGGCCGTAGGAGCGGTGGTGCGGGCAGTAGTAGCCGCCGTAGTGGGCGACCACGCGGCACAGCTCGGTCAGTTCGGAGCCGGACGCGTACATGCCCGGGGTGTAGGTGAGGCCGGAGGACATGCCGACGGCGCCCTGTGCGAGGCCTTCGGCGACCAGGGCGCGCATCCGGTCCAGCTCCGCGGGGGTCGCGGGACGGTCGCCCCAGCCGACGACGCCGGCCCGGACGGTGCCCTGGGGGACGAGGTAGGCGGCGTTGACGGCGATGCCCTGCGCGTCCAGCCGGTCGAGGTAGCCGCCCACGTCCCGCCAGGTGAACTCGATGTCCTCGCCGGTGCCGTTCCAGCCGGCGATGGCGGCCCGCACCCCGGCGAGGGTCCGGTCGTCGGCGGGGGCGTAGGACAGGCCGTCCTGGCCGAGGACTTCGAGGGTCACGCCCTGGGCGGCCTTCGCGCTGTGGTCCGGATCGCGGAGCAGCGCGAGATCGCTGTGGGCGTGCATGTCGACGAAGCCGGGGGCGAGGACCAGACCGTCGGCGTCGAGGGTCTGCCGCCCGCCGCCGATCCGGCCGGTCCCCCCGGTCCCTCCGGCTCCTCCGGTCCTGCCGATCCCGGCGATGCGGCCCTCGTGGACCGCGACGTCGGCGGTGTACGAGGGCCCGCCCGTGCCGTCGACGACGCGGGCCCCGCGGATGACCAGGTCCATGCGCTTGGGGACACCCCGCCTAGAAGAACGTCCGGACGTAGTCGGTGACCGTGCCGTCGGCCTCCACGACCGGGATGAGCGGCCACTTCTCGAAGATCGTGCACGGGTGGGACATGCCGAGCGCCACCCAGTCGCCGACGTTCAGGTCCTCGGCGCCGTCCGTCTCCAGCCAGGCGTGCTGGTCGGAGAGTTTGACGACGCGGACGCCCGGGGCCGGGCGCTCGGAACCGTCGAGCGGATCGCGCACGAGCTCGACCTCGGGCAGCCCGAGGTCGTAGGCGATGTCGCGCTTGCCCGCGTTGATGAACGCCTGGGTGGGGGAGGGGCGGGAGACGACCTGCGCCCAGAGCCGGAA
Organism: Streptomyces sp. NPDC054956; assembly: GCF_053609185.1. Classification (NCBI taxonomy): domain Bacteria; kingdom Bacillati; phylum Actinomycetota; class Actinomycetes; order Kitasatosporales; family Streptomycetaceae; genus Streptomyces; species Streptomyces sp. NPDC054956. The sequence goes on from NZ_JBSGXB010000102.1 coordinate 3,431, forward strand.
CGCGGGCCGCAGACCGCCCTCCTCGGGGACCCGGTTGAAGGGGGTCAGGCGGGTGTACCAGCCGTGGTCGTGGGAGACGTACGCACCGGAGCGCAGCAGCTTGAGCGTGGGCCGGGACAGCTCCGGGAGCTCGGCGAACACGTCGGCGACGGCGTCGAACCAGGCGGAGCCGCCGGCGCTGACGACGATCTCCTCGGCCGCGTCGAACCGCCCGGCCTTGTCGAACTCGGCGGCGAGGCCGGTGAGCCGGCGCAGGTACGCGTGCACGGATTCCGGGTCGGCCCCGGGCACCTCGGCCTCGTACCCGGCGATGCCCACGAGCCGCAGGGTGGAGGCCTCGGCCACGGCGTCGGCCACGGCCCGGCAGTCCTCGTCGGTGCGGGCACCCGTGCGGGCGCCCTCGCCCGCGCCGAGCTCGACGACCACGTCGACGACGGCGATGGCGGGCTGGGCCTGGAGGGCCCGGTCCATGAGTTCGACCCCGCGCACGGAGTCCACGTAGCAGACGAACCGGAAACCCGGGTCGGCGGCGAGCTCGGCGGCGACCCAGCGCAGGGCCGCGGCGTCGACGAGCTCGTTGGCGAGGAAGATGCGCTGGATGCCGAAGGCCCGGTAGACGCGCGCCTGGTGGGGGACGGCCGCGGTGATGCCCCAGGCGCCGTGGTCGAGCTGACGGTGGAACAGCTGGGGCGCCATGCAGGTCTTGCCGTGCGGGGCGAAGGCGAGCCCGTGGCGCTCGGCGTACGTGCCGAGGGCGGCGAGGTTGTGGCTCAGCGCGTCGGCGTCGAGCGTGAGGACGGGCGTGGTGAACCCGCCGGTGTGGAGGTTGCGCCGCTGGGCGGTGAGCTGCCCGACGGTGAGGCCCGCCCGCTCGGCGTCCGGGGGGAGTCCCTTGAACCGGTGGTCGACCGGCTCCTCGGCGAGGGCCTGGACGGGGTCGCTGGGCATGTACGTGCCTCCCGGGCGTCGCTGTTGTTGCGCGGGCCGCAACGGTCGTTGCGTGTACCGCTGCATGCTGTCTAACATCCCGGGTGACGGCGGGTCAACGGGGCCACGGCACCCGGAGGACGGCACCCGCAGGACGGCGACACCTAGGGAGACGGCGTGAGCCAGTCGGTGGAGCGGGCGCTGCGGATCCTTCCCGCCCTGGCCAAGGGCCCGGCGGGCCTCGGCGACGTCGCCGAGGTGCTCGGCGTGCACAAGAGCACCGCCCTGCGGCTGCTGCGGACCCTGCACGAGCACGGCTTCGTCTACCGGCAGGGCGACGGGCGCTACCGGCTCGGCGCCGCCCTCTTCGCGCTGGCCGCCGAGTCCATCGAGAACCTCGACGTACGGGACGTCGCGCATCCGCACCTCGTCGAACTCAACCGGATCACCGGGCACACCGTGCACCTCGCGCTCCACCAGGACGACGAGGTCGTCTACATCGACAAGGTCGACAGCCGCTATCCGGTGCGGATGTACTCGCGCATCGGCCGGCCCGTGCCCCTGACGGTGGCGGCGGTGGCGAAGCTGCTGATCGCCGACCTGCCGCAGGAGGAGCGCCGCGCCCTCGCGCTGCGCATCGACTATCCGGCGTACACCGCCCGCTCCACGCCCGACGCGGCCGCCTACCTGCGCGAGCTGGACCTCGTGCGCGAGCAGGGGTGGGCCACCGACCTCGGCGGGCACGAGGAGGCGCTCAACTGCCTCGCCGCGCCCATCCGCGGACCCGGCGGACGCGTGGTCGCCGCGATGTCCGTCTCCGCCCCCGGCGTGGTCCTCTCCGCCGAGGACCTGCTCGAACTGCTCCCGCTCGTCCGGCAGACCGCCGACACCATCGGCCGCGAGTACTCAGGCTCGGGCCCCGCACAGGAAGACCGGTCATGACCGAGAAGACCGCCATCACCCCCGACACCCACACCGCGCCGCCCGCGAAGTTCTCGCACGGCGTGCGCAAGGGCAACATCCTGCAGGTCGCCGGCCAGGTCGGCTTCCTGCCGCACGTGGAGGGGCAGCCGCCCACCCCGGCCGGGCCGGGGCTGCGCGAGCAGACCCTCCAGACGCTGGAGAACGTCCGCTCCGTCCTGGAGGCCGGCGGCGCGAGCTGGGACGACGTGATGATGATCCGCGTCTACCTCACCGACACCGGGCACTTCGCCGAGATGAACGGCATCTACAACGCCTACTTCGAGGAGCAGGGCCTCAAGGAGGCCCCGGCCGCCCGCACCACCGTGTACGTCGGCCTCCCCGCCGGACTGCTGATCGAGATCGACGCCCTCGCGGTGCTCGGATAGCACCCGCAGGACCCGCGCGGACGGCGGCGCCCAACTCCCGGCGCCGCCAGGGGGTTCCGGCGTGCCCGGCGAGGCGGACATTGGATACCCTCACGGGTGCGTTCGGGGTGCGCGTGCAGGACCGGACCACCGCTAACAGGGGATGGCTCCACATGGGCAGTGCACCTTCGGCCGAGTTCCTCCAACCGCTCAAGGCGGACGACCCGGCCGTCGTGGGCGGCTACCGCCTGGCGGCGGTGCTGGGTGCGGGCGGCATGGGCAAGGTGTACCTCTCCTACACACCGGGCGGCCGGCCCATCGCCATCAAGGTGATCCGGGCCGAGTTCGGCGAGGACCCCGAGTTCCGGCGGCGCTTCCAGCAGGAGGTCCGGTCCGCACAGCGGGTCCAGGGCCTCTACACGGCGCCGGTCATCGACTCGGACACCGAGGGCCCGCAGCCCTGGCTGGCCACCGCCTACGTACCCGGCCCCTCGCTCGCGCACGCCGTGGCACGGCACGGCGGACTGCCCTCGAGCAGCGTGCTGTTGCTGACCGTCGGGGTCGCCGAGGCCCTCCACGTCATCCACGGCGCGGGCATCGTCCACCGCGACCTGAAGCCCGCCAACGTCCTCCTCGCCTCCGACGGCCCGCGCGTCATCGATTTCGGCATCGCACGAGCGGCCGACAGCACCGCCCTGACCAGCACCGGCGTCAGCGTCGGCACCCCGGCGTTCATGGCGCCCGAACAGGCTTCGGCGGGAACGGTCACCCCGGCCACCGACGTCTTCGCCCTCGGCCTGATCGCGGCCTTCGCCGCGACCGGGGCGTCCGTCTACGGAGACGGGCCCTCGCACGCGGTGCTCTACCGGATCGTGCACGAGGACCCCGACCTCAGCGGCCTGAGCCCGGAGCTGCGGCCCGTGGTGACCCGCTGCCTCAGCCGCGATCCGGCCGACCGCCCGACCCTGGGCGAGATCATCGAACTGTGCAACGAGGCCTCGGCCGTTCCGCTGCGCCAGGGCGAGGACTGGCTGCCGCGCGAGGTGGCCGGTTCCATCACCGAACGGCTCCGGCTGCCCGCGCCGGCGCCCACCCCGCCGCCGCAGCCGCCCACCGCGGCGCCGACTCCGGCGCCGACTCCGACTCCGACTCCGACGCCGACCGAGCGCTCCCCGCAGCCTCCGGCCGCCGCCGCGCCCGGGTACACGCCGACCGGCATGGCCGCCGCGCCGACGCAGGCCGCGCCGGCGCAGCCCGCTCCGGGGACGGTGCCGCCCGGCTACGGGACGCAGGCCCCGTACTCGCAGGCCCCGTACCCGCAGGCCTCGTACCCGCAAGGCCCGTATCCGCAGCCCTCGTACCCGCAACCCGGCTACCCGCAGGCCCCGTACACGCCGGGCCACGGCACGCCGACGCCCTTCCCCGCCCAGGGGTTCGCGCCGCCGGCGCCGCCCCGCTCCAGGAAGACGGGGCTGATCGTCGCCGGGGCCGTCGTGGCCGCGGTCATCGGGCTCGCGGTCCTCGGGTCTCTGCTGCCGGACGGCAAGGGCGGGGACGGCGACTCCAAGGCGTCCGGCGGCGGCAGCGGCGGCAGCAGTGCTTCCCCGGGCGCGGGCCAGAAGCGGGCCGACCCGCAGCCGGTCTCGTACCAGGGCATCGACGTGCCGCAGAACCACCAGCTGCTGTTCGCCGACAACCCGCCGCGCCCGGCCGAGGAGCCCAGCGGCGCGGGGGTGTCGTACGGACACGCCGACCTCTACTACTACCGGGACACCCTGTTCGGGGACGAGCGGTTCGGCACCGCGAACGGGAAGCTCGTCCTGTTGAACAACTCGGAGAAGGGCTCGCTGGAGACCTGCCGTGCCGTGACCCGCTTCACCGAGAAGATCGGGCTCGACCAGCTCACCGACGGATCGCAGGTCTGCGTGCTGAGCAAGGCCGGACACGTCGCGCTGGCGACCTTCCGCGGCAAGTCGGGACCGAACGAGCCGAGCAAGTACATCACCGTCGACCTCATGATCTGGCGCAACGCCGAGGACGCGAAGAAGGACTGAACGCAGCGGGGGCGCCCCCCTGGCGGTGGGGCGCCCCTGCTCACTCAGGTACGACGGGAAAGGCCGCAGGCAGTACTACGGGCAGTACTGCGCCTCCTTGCCGATCGAGCGGTACATGCAGTCCGCGTTCTCCAGCAGCTGCAGCACGGCGTCCTTGTTGCGAGCCGTCTCGTTCGCGATGACCTCGTCCGGCGGGTAGAAGCCGCCGCCGCCCGAGCCCGTCGGGTACATCTCGAAGGTGTAGGCGAAGATCTTCTGGTTGCCCCACAGCCAGTCGTCGATCGTCCCGTCCGTGATGTACAGGTCGCTCGACTGCTCCGGCGTGTAGCCGTTGCTGGCCGCCATGCTGGTGCCGATCTTCTTGTAGACGGCCAGGTCGTCGGCAGTCAGCCCGGGCGCCGTGTCGTTGTACGTCCACCCGAACGGCCACAGCACCAGCTCGCTGTAGGTGTGGAAGTCGATGGCGGCCGTGATCTGCTGCTTGCCGCCGACCACCCGGCTGCGCACGAAGTCCGAGACCACCTTGACCTCGGGCGCCGACTCGGCCGCCGCGCCCCGGTAGGTCTCGGAGCTCTTGCTGCTGCTGGAGCCGCCGCAGCAGCCCCACTTGTAGTTCCAGTTGCGGTTCTCGTCGGTGCCGACGTACGAGGAGCCGGCGTTCGGCTGCCGGTTCTTGCGCCAGGACCGGTAGGAGCCGGAGGCGATGTCGTACTCGCCGCCGTCCGGGTTGAGGTCGGGGATGATCCAGATCTCGCGGCCGTTGACCATGTTGGTGACGCGCGATTCCGTCCCGTACTTCGAGCCGAACTCCTTGAGCAGGTAGAGGGCCATCTCGACCGTCAGGTGCTCGCGGGCGTGCTGGTGCGCGGTGAAGAGCACCTCGGGCTCGGCCTCGTCGGTCGCAACGTTGTCGCTGATCTTGATGGCGATGAGATCCCGGCCCTGGTACGACTTCCCGATCACCTTCTTGCTCATGATCGAGGGGTACTGGGCGATGCGCTGGTCGATCTCCGCGTTCGCCTCGGCGTAGTTGTGGTAGAGCGCGTCCTTCGACGGGAAATCGTTGATCCCGGCGGCGATGTCGCGCCCGTCGGAGCGGTCCGGCGGTCCGGGCAGCGCGGTCAGCTCGTAGCCGAGGGCGCGGAGCTTCTTGGCCTGCATCGTGTCGGCGCTGACGACGACCGAGCGGGCGTCCACCTCGTCGATGGAGGCGCCGGTACGGAGCAGGGCGGTGCGTTCGGCCGCCGTGGCCGGGCCCTGGATCTCGTACTGGACGATCGCCTCGTCCTGGGTGGCGGTGGACGGAGTGGGTGGCGGGGCTGCCGTCGCGCTCATGCCGTAGGCGGGTGCGCCGAGTGCGAGCGCGAGAAGGGCCGCCGTGACGGCGGCCCTTCGGCGATGGTGGAGCCGCATGCGTTCTCCTGGGTGGGAGTGTGGGGGTAGCCGTGCGGACGCGCACAGCGTGCTCTCGTGGCATGTCCGGGTCAAGAATTGGAAACCAGCCAAAATGGCCCCGGTGTCCGGCCACCCCCACACACCTACCGGTTACGGCAGGCTGTGGACCTTGGGACCCACCGCGTTGGACCAAGCGCTACCCGCCTTGGCGTCCCAGTTGGTAGACCAGGTCATCGCACCGCGCAGTCCCGGGTAGGTCTTCGACGGCTTGAAGCTGCCGCAGCCCGTGCCCCTGGTCAGGCAGTCCAGCGCGTTGTTCACGATGGTGGGCGAGACGTACCCGCTGCTCGCGCCGCTCGGGGAGGCCGGGACGCCGATGCCCACCTGCGAGGGGTCGAGGCCGCCCTCCAGCTGGATGCAGGCCAGCGCGGTGAGGAAGTCCACCGAGCCCTGGGAGTAGACCTTGCCGTCGCAGCCGTTCATCGCGCCGCTGTTGTAGTACTGCATGTTGACGACGGTCAGGATGTCCTTCACCGCGAGCGCCGTCTTGAAATAGCCGCCCTGCGTCGACTGCATGTCGATGGTCTGCGGGGCCATCGTCAGGACGAACGAGGAGCCGGCCTTCGCGGCCAGCGCCTTCAGCGCCTGCGTCATGTAGGTCGGGTTCAGGCCGTTCTCCAGGTCGATGTCGATGCCGCTGAAGCCGTACTCCTGCATCAGCGCGTACGCGGAGTTCGCGAGGTTGGTCGCGGACGCCGAATCGTTGACCGAGATCGTGCCCTTCTCGCCGCCGATGGAGAGGATGACGGACTTGCCGGCCGCCTTCTTCGCGGCGATGTCGGCCTTGAACTGGGCGACCGTGTAGCCGCCGAGGCCGGCCGAGTCGAGGTTGAAGGCGATGGCGCCGGGCGTGGCCGTGGCGTCGGCGAAGGAGACGGCGATGATGTCGTACTGCGCGGACACGTCGGAGATCTTCTGGACGGTCGCGCCGTTGTTGAAGTTCTGCCAGTAGCCGGTCAGCGCGTGCTTGGGCACCGAGGGGTTCGGATTGCCGCCCCCGCCGCTCGTGGTGGTGCCGGTGACGGTGGCCGCCCGCACGCTCTCGCCCGCCTCGTTGTACGCGCTCACCTGGAAGGCGTACGAGGTCGAAGCGGCGAGTCCGGTGATCTGGACGGAGGTGGTCGTCACGGTCTGGACGAGGACACCGTCCTGGTACACCTTGTAGCCGGTCGCTCCGCTGACCGGGTTCCACGAAAGGGTGAGCCCGCTGGAGCTCTGGCCGGAAACGGCGGTCCCGGTCGGGGCGCCGGGGATGGTCGGGGCCGGGTCGGTGCCGCCTCCGCCGTCGGGGCCGAAGACGCTGAACTCGTCGACGACGTAGCCCGGCTGGCCGTACCAGCCGTGGGTCCAGACGGTGACCTCGGTGGTGCTCGGGCCGGTGGTGAAGGTGGTGGACAGCTTCTGGAAGCCGCCGCCCGTGCCGGGGGTCCAGGTGGAGATGTCCTGGGTGCCGGTCCCGGTCGCGCCGAGGTAGACGTACGAGCCGTTGACCTGCTCGCTCAGCGTGTACGTGGAATTCGGCTTGACCTTGACGCTCTGGCTGCAGCGGGCGTTGTCCTGGCCCGCCGGGGTGGCCTTGAGGGCGGCGGCCCCGGCGAACACGGGGGAGGAGACGACGGCGCCGCTGCCGGAGGTGCACGTCCAGTTGGCGAGGCCGGACTCGAAGCCCCCGTTGCGGACGTTGTTGACGTCGGCGGCCTGGGCGGTGCCGACGGCGAGGGCGGTCAGGGCGCCGGCGGTGAGGGTCACGGCGAGGGGTACGGCGAGGGAGCGTATGCGGTTCACGTGGGCTCCGGTGGGGGGAGAGGGGGATGTGAGGTACGCGTCCGGGGCAAGTGGGGTGCCCCACCGACAAGTTGGTCTAGTCCAATGTCCCTGTCAAGGGCGTTTGCAATATGGCTGGAACCGATCGGCCCGGCACGCGTGTGCCGATCCCGGTTGTCCGGGTTTCCGGCCACCTGTGACATGTGCTCGTGGCACAGGAATCAGCAAGCCCCTGCCCTGCCAGGGGGGACGCGGATATGGTGCTGGGGCAAGGGGGCAGAGGGTTGATCATTTGCGGTCGCGCAGCGCGTGCGCGGCCGTGTGGGGACGTACGGCGCGCGCTCGGAGTCGTCTTCGGACGTCCTCCCGCGCGGTGTGAACGTCCGCCGGGCATGGGGTGAACGGGGGGATGCGCGTGCCGACCGCCATTGCTGTCACCAGCGCCGATCTGGTGCTGCCGGCCCCGGACCGGCACACGCCGACGGCCGCCGTGCTGTCGCCGCCGGACCAGATCGACCTGGAGGGCTCGCTCTCCCAGACCGCCGCCCTGCTGGAACGCCACGGCCACCTCGTGGTCGTCGTACCGCCCTGGCTGCCGGCCTCCGCGGTCCGTCGGCTCCACACCGTGCGGGCCATCCTGGAAACCGACCGGATCGCGCTCCTCGACATCGATCTCCCGCCGCTGGGCACCGCCCTGCTGGTGCGTCAGCTGCGCCAGCTCACCGTCGGCGACTTCAGCCCCGGCGTGCTCGCCTCCGCCGCCCGGCTGCTCTCCCACTACATCTACGCGGGCGCGCTGCTCGGCTCGGTCGCCAAGCTGGACCGGGTGCCGGTCGGGCTGGGCGCGCACGCCAAGTCCTGGTCGCCGAACGCGCAGTTCGCCGTCCTGGCCAACCCCGTCCCGCACCTGGTCAAGCTGGGAGGGGCCGCCGCGAAGCCCGCGGGACCGGCGCGCGCCGCGCTCTCCCCGCGCTCGTCCGGGGCGCACGGCGGAGGTGCCCACGGAGGCGGGGGTCAGGGCGGCGGGGGCCACGGCTCTGCTTCTTCCGCCGGCTCGGCGCTGCCCCCTGGACCGGCGTTCGCCACCCACCTCACCTTCGCCCGGGGCCAGCTTTCCTCCGACTGGGTGGTCTCCGACCTCGCCCCCGCCTGGCAGGTCCAGGGCGTCATGGAGAACGAGCTGCCGGCCGACTCGGCCGCCTGGTGGGCCACGCCGAAGCTGGTCGAGTTCGCCGCCGCCATCCCGGACCCGTCCGTGCTCTACCAACTGGTCGCCTCGGTCCGCCGCGAGGAATGCCGCTGGTGCGGCTTCGAACTCATCGGCGACCGCTGCGGCTTCTGCGCGGCCCCGCTCACCGCACCACCACCGCCCGCCCCGGCGGCCCAGCCCGGCCGCCGCTCCAGATCCAGATCCTGACCGGCCCCGAACGAATCAAGAACGGCGAGGTAGTACGGCCATGAACTCACGCCAGCGCCGCGGCGTCATCCTGCTGCTCCTGTCGGTCGTGTGCGCCCTGGCGGCCTTCGGCGGAGTCCTCGTGGTGATCGGCGACGTCAACTCCAAAGTGGGGGCCGAGGTCACCGCCTACCGGGTGAAGGGCGACATAGCCCCGTACAGCGCGCTGACGGCCGGGCAGTTCGAGGAGGTGACGGTCCCCCGGAGGTGGCTCTCGGCGACCGCCGTCACCGACCTCGGCCAGCTCAAGGACAAGGTCGCGCTCACCACCCTGCGCAAGGGCTCCATGCTCCAGACGGACATGTTCGTCGACCGGCCGCAGCTCCAGCCGGGCGAGCAGGAGATCGCGATCATGATCGACGCGGCGACGGGCGTGGCCGGAAAGATCAACTCCGGCGCGAAGGTCAACATCATCGCCACCTTCAAGGGTGCCAAGGACGGCGACCCCTCCCGCTCGGTGATCATCGTCGCCAACGCCCGAGTCCTGGGCGTCGGCAAGCTCACCCCCCTCGACAAGGACAGCGACAAGAAGGGCCCCGCCGAGGCCGTCCCGATCACCTTCGCCCTGAACACCAAGGACACCCAGCGCGTCGCGTACGCCGAGTCGTTCGCGGAGCACGTACGCCTCGCCCTGGTGGCCCCCGGCACCGACTCGGCGCCCGGCCCGAACGACCGCACGTACACCCTCGACGGGGACAAGTGAGGCCCGGATGGCAACCCTGAGCACCCGAATCCTCCCCGCGGTCGGCGACCCGGAAGCCGCCCGCGTCATCGCGACCCTGCTCAGCCAGCTCCCCGGAGCCGAGCCGGCCGCCCCCGTGCCCGACTCCACCTTCCTCCTCGACCTGCTGGCCAGGCTCGCCGCCGACTCGCTCGACGACCTGCCCGAGGTGGTCCTCGTACACGAGCGGATCGGTCCGCTCCCCGCCCTGGACCTCATCCGCGAAGTCGCCCTGCGCTTCCCGGCGATCGGCGTCGTCCTCGTCACCTCGGACGCGAGCCCGGCGCTGTTCTCCGCCGCCATGGACTGCGGCGCGCGCGGCCTGATCGGCCTCCCGCTCGCCTACGAGGAGCTCGCCTCCCGCGTCCAGGCCGCCGCCCAGTGGTCCGTGGGCGTACGCCGCCACCTGGGCCGGGGGCCCGAGGTCGCCGCCGGACCCGGGGGCCGGGTCGTCACGGTCACCGGGGCCAAGGGCGGAGTCGGCACCACCTTCGCGGCGGTGCAGTTCGCCCTCGCCGCGGCCGCCGCCGGACGGCGTACCGCACTGGTCGACCTGGACCTCCAGGCCGGCGACGTCGGCTCCTACCTCGACGTGCAGTTCCGGCGCTCCATCGCCGACCTCGCCGGCATCCAGGACATCTCCCCGCGCGTCCTCCAGGACGCCGTCTACGACGACCGGACGGGCCTGGCCCTGCTGCTGGCCCCCGCCGACGGGGAACGCGGCGAGGAGGTCGACGACCGGGCCGCCCGGCACGTCATCGCCGCGCTGCGCGCCCGGTACGAGCTCGTCGTCATCGACTGCGGCACCCAGGTCACGGGCGCCAACGCGGCCGCGGTGGAGACGGCGGACGTGGCGGTGCTGATCACCACCCCGGACGTGGTCGCGGTGCGGGCCGCGAAGCGGATGGTCCGGATGTGGGAACGGCTCCAGGTCCGCAAGGCGGAGGACACCGCGATGGTCGTCAACCGCTGGACCAAGCACACCGAGATCCAGCCCGCCCTGATCCAGAAGATCACCAAGACCAGGGCCGTACGGACCCCGGTGCCGGCCGCGTTCAAGGAACTCCAGGCGGTCGTGGACGCGGGACGGGTGCAGGACCTCGACAACCGGTCGACGGTGAAGCAGGCGCTGTGGGCGGTGGCGGGGGAGCTGGGCCTGCTGGCGCCGCCGGAGTCCGAGACCGCCTCCGCCGCGGGCCTCTCCGCCGCCGAATCCGATCCGGGCGCGGCACTGGCGGTACGGTCCTCCGGGCCCCTGGCCAGGCTGCGCGGCGGCGACCGGGGCGCGCTCGGGCCGTGGCTGCGGCGCGGCCGGGAGGGCTGAGCGGTGCCCGCGCGCAGACCCGTACGCGACCGGGGCCGGTGCGGCGACCGTGACCGGGGCCAGGTGGCGATCGAGTTCGTCGGCACGGTGCCGCTGATCCTGCTGCTCGTGGCGGCCGTGTGGGAGTGCGTGCTGATCGGCTACGCGTTCTCGCTGGCGGGCAACGCGGCGGACGAGGCGGCCCGGGCGGGAGCCGTGAGCGGGGCCGCGGAGTGCCGTACGGCGGCGGGCAAGTACATCGGGGGCGCCTGGAACATGGGCACCCCCGACTGCCGGGCGGACGGCGACGTCTACCGGGCGACGGTCACCCTCCAGATCCCCGTCCTGTTCCCCGGGCTCAGCTTCGGCTCGATCGACGGCACGGCCGGTGCGGCGATGGAGAGGAAGGAATGACGTCATGAGGCGGCGCATCCACTCCGACCGGGGCCAAGTGGCCCTGGAGTACATCGGCTTCATTCCGGTCCTCCTCTTCGTCGCCCTGTGCGGGATCCAGCTCGGCTGGGTCGCGTACGTCCACCAGCAGGCGGAGACGGCCGCGCGGACGGCGGCGCGCGTGGAGGCCCGGACGGGCGAGGGCGGGGCGGTGGCGGGCGCGGGGGCCGTCACGGGCAGCCTCAACGCGTCGGTGGTGGTGACCAAGGACGACGACCAGGTCACGGCCAAGGCCACCATCAAGATCAATTCCATCGTCCCCGGCCTGACCTTCGACGACGCCACAGCAACGGTGATCATGCCCAACGACGACCCGAAGGGGTGACGAGACCATGAGCCTGCGTTCCCGGGTCAACACACCGGACGACCGCCACAGCCCGCGCGAGGACGGCCGGCTCGTCTCCTCGTACCGCGCCAAGCTGCTGGAGGAGATCGACCTCGCGGAGATGTCCGCACTCGCGCCCGCCGAACGCCGGGCGCGGCTCGAACGCGTGCTGAGCCACATCATCAGCCGCGAGGGCCCCGTCCTGTCCACGGACGGGCGCGCCCAGCTGATCCGCCGCGTCGTCGACGAGGCGCTCGGCCTCGGCGTGCTCGAACCGCTCCTGGAAGACCCCTCGATCTCCGAGATCATGGTCAACGGCCCCGACCAGATCTTCGTGGAACGGGCCGGCCGCGTGGAGCAGCTCCCGCTCCGCTTCGCCTCGCACGACCAGCTGATGCAGACCATCGAACGCATCGTCTCCACCGTCAACCGCCGCGTGGACGAGGCCAATCCGATGGTCGACGCCCGCCTGCCCAGCGGCGAGCGCGTCAACGTCATCATCCCGCCGCTCTCCCTGACCGGCGCGACCCTCACCATCCGCCGGTTCCCCCGGGCCTTCACCCTGCGCGAGATGGTCGGCCTGGGCTCCCTGGACGAGCAGATGCTCCTGCTCCTCTCCGGCCTGGTGGCGGCCAAGATGAACGTGATCGTCTCGGGCGCCACCGGCACCGGCAAGACCACCCTCCTCAACGCCCTCTCCGGGCTGATCCCGGAGGGCGAGCGGATCATCACCATCGAGGACTCCGCCGAGCTCCAGCTCCAGCAGGCGCACGTGATCCGCCTCGAATCCCGTCCGGCGAACGTGGAGGGCAAGGGCCGGATCACCATCCGCGACCTCGTGCGCAACTCCCTGCGCATGCGGCCCGACCGCATCATCGTCGGCGAGGTCCGCGGCGGCGAGACGCTCGACATGCTCCAGGCGATGTCCACGGGCCACGACGGCTCCCTGGCCACGGTCCACGCCAACAGCTCCGAAGACGCCCTGATGCGCCTGCAGACCCTGGCCTCCATGTCGGAGGTCGAGATCCCCTTCGAGGCGCTCCAGGACCAGATCAACAGCGCCGTCAACGTCGTCGTCCAGCTGACCCGCTTCGGCGACGGCACGCGCCGCGTCACCGAGATCTCCATCCTCGACTCGCACGGCCGCGAACCGTTCCGGATCATCACGGTCTGCCGGTTCGTACCGCAGCCGATGGGCACCGACAGCCGCGTACACGGCTACTTCCAGTACTACCCCCTGCCCCGGCGGATCGCGGACCGCCTCTACATGAACGGCCAGCCCGTCCCGCAGGCCTTCGGAGTGGCCCTGTCGGACGACGAACTCCCCACGCGCACGATCAGCGGGACCGCCCTGTGAACCCATACGTCTCCCTCACCCTCGGCGCCACCCTGCTGGCCTGCCTCTTCGTCGTCTGGGGCATCCACGCCTACGCCGCGGGCCGCGCCCAGCGCTCCGCCCTCATCGAACGCCTCTCGGCGAGCGGAGCCCCCGAACCCCTGGGCCGCGTACGCCGCTTCCGCTCCCTGGACCGCCGCCTGCGGCGCACGAAGCTGGGCCGGCGCATCGAGGTCAAACTGGCGACGACCGGCCTGGACCTCACCCCGGGCGAGTTCTTCGTCTACATGCTCGCCTCGGCCGCGGCGGTCTGGCTGATAGCCGCCTCCTTCCTGGCACCGTTCTTCGGGCCGGTCGCGGGGGCCATCACCCTCTGGTCGGCCAACGCCTTCCTGAACTGGCAGCGCACGCGCCGCACGGAGCGCTTCATCAACCAACTCCCCGAACTGGCCCGCATCCTGGCCAACGCCACCCAGGCCGGCCTGGCCCTGCGCACCGCCATCGGCATAGCGGCGGAGGAGCTCGAAGCCCCGGCCGGCGAGGAACTCACCCGGGTCGCCGACCGCCTGGCCATCGGCCACTCCATCGAGGAATCCCTGAGCGAACTGACCGAACGCCTCCCGTCGCGGGAACTGGTCGTCCTGGTCTCCACCCTCGTCCTGTCGGCCCGGGCGGGCGGCGCGATCGTGGGCAGCCTGCGGAACCTGACGGTGACGCTGGAACAGCGCAAGGAGACGCGGCGCGAGATCCGCACGCAGCTGTCGCAGGTGACGGCCACGGCGTACCTGGTGCCGGCGATCGGACTCGGGGCACTGCTGCTCGTGAACGGGATGATGCCGGGCGCCCTGGACCGCATGACGGGCGCCCTGATCGGCCAGCTCGCGGTGGTCGTGTCGTTGGGGCTCTTCACGCTGGGCTTCGTCCTCATCCGCCGTCTGTCGAAGATCGACGTGTGAGGAGGCTGCCGTGATCGCTCTGCTCCTGGCCGCCCTCGTGGGCGCATCCGTCCTGGGGATCTTCCACGGGATCCGGCTCTACCGCGCGGACGCCAAACTCCCCACCGACCTGGCACTGGCCCTGGAGGTCGGCGCCACCCGCACGACGGCCGTCGGCTCGGCCGTCGACCGGATGGGCATCCGCTACGCACCACTGGTCCTGCGGCTGATGGGGCCGGACCGGGTGGCCCGCAAGCGCCGCCAGATCGACTCGGCGGGCAATCCGGCCGGCCTCACCATCGACCGGTACGCGGCGCGCCGTGCCGTCTACGGCGCCCTGGGCGCCCTCGGCGCCTTCTCCATGCTCCTCAACGGCCAGGTGGTCCCGGCGCTCCTGATGGTCGCCTTCGGACTGTTCTGGATCGAGGTCGGCCTGTGGTCGGCGATCCGGGTCCGGCGCGACCACATCGAGCGGACGCTCCCGGACTTCCTGGACGTGCTCGCCGTCGTGGTGAGCGCGGGTCTCGGGTTCCGCCAGGCGCTGAGCCGGGTGGCGGCCCAGTACGAGGGCCCGTGGGCCGATGAAATCCGCATCACCCTGCAGCAGATGGACATGGGCGTCAGCCGCCGCCAGGCCTTCGACGCCCTGCGCCGGCGCAACGACTCCGAGCAGGTCGCCCAGTTCGTCACCGCCCTCCAGCAGGGCGAGGAACTCGGCTCCCCGATCGTGGAGACCCTGATCGCCATCGCCGAGGACATGCGGCGCACGGATGCCCAGAACGCCCGCCGACGGGCCGCCCGCGCGATCCCCAAGGCGACCTTCGCGGTCACCACCTTCATGCTGCCGGGCACGCTCATCCTGCTCGTGTGCGGGTTCGTCTACGGCGCGGACATCGACTTCGGCGCGATGCTCGGGGGCGGGTGAGCGCCATGGCGGTACTGGACATCGCACTGCCGGCGCGCCCCGCTCCGGCACCCTCCCCGACCCTCCAGGTCAACGCGCTCCAGGCCCTGTGCCGCCAGGTCTTCGCCTTCCGGATGGTGATGATCGGCCTGGGCGCGCCGCTGGCACTGTCGAGGACGGCGCGCGGGGGACCGACGTACCTCGTGGGCGGGGCGATCCTGCTCACCTTCATGCTGTCGTACGTCCTCTTCCGCGACTGGGAGCGCTTCGGCCCGCTGCTGCTGCGCCACCGCTGGCTGCTGGCGGTCGACATGGCCTTCAGCGCGCTGCTCCTGGTCACGGCGACCCCGGAGTCCCCGCTCGGCTTCGTCTCGGTCTGCACCCCGCTGCTGGCGGGACTGGTCTACGGGTGGCGGGGCTCGGCGGTCTACGCGGCCGTCCAGGCGGTCGCGGTCGCGGCCCTCGCGGGGACTCCGGTCCTGCCCGCGCTGTGCCTGATCGCCGGCGCCGCGGGGTCCTGTCTGCGCGACCTCCTCTTCCGCTTCGGCGAGGCGAGCCGGGCGCTGACCGAGACCCGGGCCCGCCTGGCGGTGGCCGAGGCGGTCCGGGGCGAACGGGACCGGCTGGCGCGCGAGATGCACGACTCGGTGTCGAAGACCCTGCACGGCCTCGCCCTGACGGCGGAGGCCCTGGCGCGGACCACGGACCCGGCGCTCGTCCGCCACCGGGCCGAGCTGCTGGCGGAGGCGGCCCGCCGGGCGGCGGCGGAGTCCCGGGAACTGCTCTCGGACCTGCGGCGCGACCTGGAGGCCCCCGGGGTGTCGCTGCTGGCGGAGTTCCGGTCGCTCACCGCCGGCGCGGAGCTCCGTACGGCGGGGGTCCTGCCCTTGGTGCCGGCGCCGGTGGCCCGTCACCTGCTGGCGGTGGCGTCGGAGGCGCTGGAGAACGTACGCCGCCACGCCGGGGCCTCGCGCGTCACGGTCTCCCTGGCCGCGGACACCACCCACCTCACCCTGGCCGTCGAGGACGACGGCTGCGGCTTCCCGGCCGGCGTCGACCTCCCCGGGCTCTCGCACCGGGGCCGCTTCGGACTCCTGGGCATGACGGAACGCGCGGCCGCCATCGGCGCCCGTCTGCGCGTGGGCCCCGGCTCGAGCGGCTCGGGGTCCGAGGTCCGGCTGGACCTGCCGCTCGCCGCACTGGAAGGGGGCGCCTGATGCCTGCTCCGCTGCGCGTCCTGATCGCCGACGACAATCCGGTCGTCCGGGCCGGCCTGACCGCCCTCCTCGCGGTGAGCGAGGGCGTCGAAGTGGTGGCCCAGGCGGCGGACGGCCGCGAAGCCCTGCGGCTGACCCGGCTGCACGCGCCGGAGGTGGTCCTCCTGGACGTCCGCATGCCGGGCGTGGACGGCATCTCCGCGCTCCCGCACCTGGTGCGGCTGGCACCGGTCCTGATGCTGACGTACAGCCGCGAGTCGGAAGTCATCCGCGAAGCACTGCTCCTGGGCGCGGGCGGCTACCTGGTCCACGGGGAGTTCACCGCCGATGACCTGATCCGCGCGGTCCACGACGTCCGCGAGGGCCGCCCCCATTTCACGCCATCGGCGGCGAGCGCGCTGCTCACGGAACTGCGGACCTCTTCGCAGCCGCAACGAACTGTGGCACAGTCTTCTGAGCGTCTGCACAACTCTGGTGTCTTCGGGCTGAGTTCGCGGGAGGTGGAGGTCATGGAGCTCATCGCGTCAGGGATGAACAACCAGCAGATCGCGGCCGCTTGCTTCATCAGCGAGAAGACGGTCAAGAACCACATCAACCGCATTTTCGCCAAGCTCCAGAGCACCACCCGTAGCGAGGCGATCGCACGCTGGCTTGGAACGGCCCGTCCAGGGGTGAGCGGCCATGGGTAGACAGAGTGCGCAGTGGGTCCGTAATTGGGCCCCGGGACCCTTGGTATCGACAGGTGTTCGGCCGTACCGTCCGCAAATCGACAGCGGCACCCGACCGGGAGGGACCCCCCATGTCACACAGCACGCTGCTGAAGGCGACCGTTCACACGAAGGTCCGCGTGAGCGGGTGGATGGACACGGCCGTCACGAGGATGCGAAAGCGATATGCGGGGATGGACCGGGGGCAGACGGCGTTCGAATACCTGGGGATCATCCTGGTGGTGATCGTGATCATCGGCGCGATGGTGGGTTCTGGGGTCGGCACTCTGATCATCGACAAGATCAAGGCGCAGGTTGGGCTGATCAAGGCTGGTGGCGGCGGCACGTGATCGCGCAGCGCTCCTGCGACCGAGGGCAGGCCTTCCCCATCTATGTCGTGGCGGTGGCGGGTCTGCTCTTCGTCGCGTTCGCCCTCTTCGCCGTGGGGATGGCGGGTGACACTCGTAGCGACGCGCAAGGTGCCGCCGACGCAGCGGCGTTGGCGGCTGCTCGGACCGCCCGGGACAACGTCCTCGTGGGCCTCGATCTGGTCGCTCTCAAGCCCTCTGACTGGGAGAAGATCCTCAACGGCAACCGCTTCGACGTGAAGGGCGCCTGCGGGGAGGCGGAACGCTTCGCCACGAGCAACGGTGCGACGGCGGAGTGCGAGGCGGCCCTGCCGAAGTTCACGGTCTCGGTGACGACCACGCGCACCGTTGGGGGGTCGGTCGTACCCGGCACCGACAAGATGCACGGTACGGCCGTGGCCGCAGCCGTGATCAAGCCCCGTTGTTCACTGGGGCCGGCGCCCACACCGACGCCTACGCCCACGCCCGTTCCGCCCGGTGGCGGGGTGCCGAAGCCTGATCCGGTGAACATCACGTGTGATGGCGACGTACCCATCAAGCTGGACCCCCTGAATCCGGGTCAGTTGTCGAAGCTGGCGAGAACTCTCTTCAGTGTGCGACTGGTCAGCTGAAGGCCACGAGAGACAAGGAAGCGGCGTATATGAACGTTCGGCACAAGGTGAAGGTCCGCGGGGGAGCGGCCGTGGCGGTTGCGGCGGCTTTGGCCCTCACGCTGGCCGGATGTGGTGGCGATGACGAGAAGCCGAAGGCCAGTCAGATCCCGTCTGCCCCGAGCACTCAGGCCAATGGGACCCAGGCGCCCGCACCCGGCGCGAGCCAAAGCTCCGCACCACTCGAGGTTCTTGCCACGGTCAACGGTGAGGACGGGGTCGTCCTGACGATCAACTCCGTGAAGCGCGACGGTGGCGGGTTCCTGACCGTCACCGGACAGATCCAGAACACCGGTAAGCAGCAGTTCGTGAAGACGTCGGCCTGGCGCGGCAACGAGAAGGCTCTCACCGGAGGCGGAGAGTCCGTGGCAGGCGCCACGCTCGTCGACAAGGCAGGCAAGAAGCGCTACTACGTCCTGCGGGACACGGATGGCCGATGCCTCTGCACGAGTGGTGTGGCCGCCATAGAAGCAGGCCAGACCATCACGGTCTTCGCGCAGTTCCCGGCGCCGCCAGCAAGCGCCACCGAGGTCGACTTCAGCCTCCCCACCTTCGCCACGGCCACAGTCAAGATCTCCGGGTGACCCCATGACAAAACGCCACCGCACAACCGCCGCCGCGGCAGTCGCCGGGCTCGTCATCGCCGGTGCCCACCTCATCGGGGCGACGGCCGCATACGCCGACGACCCCAAGCCGTCCGTGCCTCCGGGGACAGAGCCGTCCGCCTCCGCGCCCGTGCCCATCGACTCCAACGCCCCCGGGCTGAAGATCCCCCAGGGTGGAACCCTGGCTCCGATCAAGGTGCTCGACATCGCCGAAGTGGTCGAAGACCTGGGCGGGGAGCAGCGGCGGCAGGAGACCAATCAGACCGTCATGATGGCGCTGCAGTCCGAGGTGATGTTCCCCGAGAACAGTGCCGTCTTCAACGCGCAGGCCGCCGCCCGGATACAAGCCATCGCGCAGGAGATCAACACGCAGAAGGCCACCCGGGTCCGGGTCTTCGGGTTCACCGACGACCAGGGCAGCTACGAGCACGGCCAGGAGCTGTCCAAGCAGCGTGCCGACGCCGTGCAGGCGGAGTTGGCCAAGACCGTCACCAACCCCTCCGTCGTCTTCGACGTGCGCGGTTACAGCGAGGACTATCCGATCGCCGACAACAGCACCGAGGAAGGCCGCAAGAAGAACCGCCGCGTCGAGATCACCTTCCCGCGCGGCGCCGGCCAGTAGGCCTGACCGCGGGTCAGCGGACCGGCCGGGCCCCGCCGCGGAAACGGCTTCGGTGCGCGCCGGGGCTCGGGGGCCCC
>NZ_JBSGXB010000103.1:0-22497 GCF_053609185.1 Streptomyces sp. NPDC054956
GGTTCATCCCGCTCAGGGAGCTGGAGGAAGTTCCGGCGGTGGCAGCAGCAGTGCCGCCGGCGCCGGCGCCGGCGCCGGCGCCGGTACCCGTACCCCTACCGCCGCCCGCGCCCCGACCCGTACCCGCTCCCGGAGAGACCGAGACCGCCGAGGAGCCCCTGCCCCCGCTCGATCTGCTCGCGCAGCTCACCAACACCCCGCCGCCGCCCGAGACTCCGCGGCGGACGGCCGCCCGGCGGGTCCGGATCTGGGTGCCGGTCCTGCTCCTGCTGGGCGTCGTACTGGCCGTCGCGCAGCTGCTGAGGCCGCTGCCCGCGCCCGCGCTGGCCCGCGGGGACGCCCCGTCCGAGTTCACCCTCGACGGCCGTTTCGACGTGCCCTGGCCCGAGAAGGGCCAGGCCGCCCTCCGCGTCGGCGGCGCCGGTGACGTGGGGACCTTCGGGGAGCAGAAGCCCGTGCCGACGGCCAGCGTGGCCAAGGTGATGACGGCGTACGTGATCCTCAAGAACCACCCGCTGAAGAAGGACGAGCCCGGCCCGTCGATCGAGGTCGATGCCAAGGCGGTAGCGGACGGTACCTCGGAGAGCGAATCGCGCGTCGAGGGGCTGACGGCGGGAACCCGCTTCAGCCAGCAGGACATGCTCAAGATGCTGATGATCCCCTCGGGCAACAACATCGCGCGCCTGCTGGCCCGTTGGGACACCGGCAGTGACAACGAGGCCGCGTTCGTGGAGAAGATGAACGCCGAGGCGCGGGCGCTCGGCATGACCTCCACCACGTACACCGACCCGAGCGGGCTCGACGCCAAGACCGTGAGCACCGCCGTGGACCAGCTGAAGCTGGCCGAGGCCGTCATGGCTTTCGACGCCTTCCGGGCGATCGTCCTGCTGCCCAGCGCCACCGTCCCCGGCCTGTCGAAGCAACTCATCAACAACAACGACCTGTTGGTCACCCCGCTCAGCATCAGGGGCATCAAGACCGGCTCCAGCACGCCGGCCGGGGGCGCGCTGATGTGGGCGGCGTACAAGACGGTGGGCGACAAGACCCCGCTGATCCTCGGCACGATGCTCGACCAGCACGTCACCGGCCCCGACCTCAACGGCGCCAACAGCCTGGTCCTCGTCAAGGACAACAGCAAGAAGGTCATCGAGGCCGTCCGCGCGGCGCTGACCTCGGCCTCCGTGGTCAAGAAGGGCCAGGTCGTCGGGTACGTCGACGACGGGCTCGGGACCCGTACGCCGCTGGTGGCCACCCAGGACACCGCCGCCGTCGCCACTCCGGGGCAGAAGCTCGCACTGGACCTCGAGGTGGGGGAGAAGGGCATCCCGCGCGAGGCGCGGGCGGGCACCGAGATCGGCACGTTGACCATCGGCACCGGACCCGGTGCGCCGAAGGTTCCGGTGGCGCTGGGGGCCGACCTGTCCGCGCCGTCCATCGGCGCGAAGCTCACGCGCCTCGGGTAACGCGAGAACGCGAGAACGCGAGAACGCGAGAACGCGAGAACGCGAGAACGCGAGAACGCGAGAACGCGAGAACGCGAGAACGCGAGAACGCGGGAACGCGGGAACACGAGAGCGCGAAGGCGCGAGAACGAGAGGAAGCAGCGGAAGATGCAGCAGACGGTGCGGAGCGGCCCCATCACTCGGACCTCATCGATCACTGGGACCCCCGGGACCCCACGGGCAGATCGGACCGCGTCGGCGCGGGAGCCCGTACCGGCCGTGTCGCGCCTCCTGCGCCGGTCGGCGGTGACCGCGGTGGTGACCCTGGCCGCCGGTGCCCTGTCCGCGTACGTCGCGGTGGCGGGTGACGGCGACGGCCTCAACGTCACCGCCGCCAGCCGCTTCGCGTCCGGCTACGTCCCGTACGCCGTGATCGTGTTCCTCGTGGCGGCCACCGCCCCCACCGCCGTGCACGCGGTCCTGAGGGCGGTGGGGTCCCAGCTGATCATGGTCTGGGGCTACTACGCGTGGGGTCCGATGACCAACTTCACCGCCACCCCGACCCGGGCGATGCACTACGCGGAGAAGTGGAGCACGGTCGCGCTGACCGCCGTACCGGTCGTCGCGCTGTGCGCCTTCGCGGTGGGCTGGGCGGTCAGGAGCATGCTGGCACCCCGTGCGGCGGGCGCGGGAAGCCGGCCCCGGACCGGGGCCTGAACCCGGACCCGGATCCGTCAGGGCGCGACCGGACCGGCGGGCGTCCAGCCGCTCCACGCGGGGATGGCCTCGCGGGCCTCGGTCCATTCGGCCGGCACGCTCCCGGTGCCGGTGCGGGCCGCGACCACGCCGCCCGCGATCGCGCAGGTGGTGTCGCGGTCACCCCATCCGGCGACGGTCTGCCACAGGGCCTCGGGCAGGTCGTCCAGGTGCCCGGCGGCGGACCAGAGGGCGAACGGGACGGTGTCCGGCGCGGAGATGCGCCACCCCGAGCCCAGTACGGACGCGGCGTGCCGCACCGACGTACGCGCGGAGAAGCCCGCGGCCACCCGCAGGCCGGAGCGGACGTCGCTGTCCGGGACGCGCGCGGCGACCTCCAGGAGGAACTCCCCGCGCGGCAGGGCCACGTGCCCACGGCCCGCCGCCGCCAGCGCGGCGGCGACCGCCACGGCCACGGCGCCCGCGACGGCCTCCGGGTGGGCGTGCGTGGCCAGGGCGGACAGCCGGGCCTGCTCGGCGGCCACCGCCGGGTCGTCACGGAACCAGGCGCCGAGCGGCGCGACCCGCATCGCGGCGCCGTTGCCGTAGGAACCCTGTCCGCCGAACTGCTCGGTGGTGACGGCGTGCCAGTCCTCGCCGTCGCCGATGCGCCGCAGGACGCCGTGCATGGACGGACCGTACTTGCGGCCGGAGTCCCGGTCGTACTCGGCGGCGAACTCCCGTGCCAGATCCCCGGGCCGGACCTCGCCGTGGGACGCCAGGTGGCGGAAGAGCACGAAGGCCATGGCGGAGTCGTCCGTCCAGAGCCAGGGAGTGGGGCGCGTCCGCCGCGCCGCCCACTGGCCCTCGACGTCCTCACCGGAGAGCGTGAACCAGCTGTCGCCGAACGCGTCGCCCGTCACCAGGCCGTCCAGGGAGGCGCGGGCGGCGGCCGGGACCGCCGGCGCTGCCTGGGACGCCTGGTCCGCCGTGGTGGACGGGAGGTGCTGCGGGGTGCTCATCGGGAGTTCCTCCGGACGGTGTCGGTCGCACCATCCTCGCCTCCGGCCACCGGGCCCCGCGATCGGATTTACCGCGTGGCAGCCGCCACCTGCCCGCCCTGCTGCCGCCCCGCCCGCTATGGCCGGCGGCGCTACTTGCCCGCGATCGGCGAGACCGCGACGCAGCCGCCCGCCGTGGCCGTCTCGCCGGTGGCCTCCTTGATGACCTTGCCCTGGTAGACGATCTTGCAGGTCAGGTCGGCGGCGCCGTCGATCGAGACGGGGGAGACGGCGGCGGGCATGATGCCGCGCAGGGTGACCGTCTTCTTCCAGGGGGCGACGGGCTTGTCGGCCGTCGCGAGGTTCGGGGCGGTGGCCGTGCCGCCTCCGTCGTGGAAGGTGATCGAGTCGACGCCCGTGCCCGTCACCTCGTAGGTGACCTCGTACGTCTCGTTCACGGCCTTGTCGACCTGGTTCACGGCCTGGTCGACGGCCTTGTCCTTCGCCCCCTCGGAACAGCCGGCGACGCCGAGGGCGAGACCCGCGGCGGCCAGGACGGAGAGGGTGGTGCGGAGGGATCGGTTCATGCCCGGAGGCTAAGATTAAAGAATCCGTAAAGTCAATCGCGATCTTGGCAGTAGGGCCGAAGGACCCGCAGGTCACGAGCCTTTCGGACCGTGGGCGCCGCGGCCGTCCGATACGGGGCACCGAGCCCCGGCGAACCGGTCGCGTGCCGGCGGGGCCGCCGCAGTGAGGCATCATCGGGGGATGTCTGATCGCATCATCGCCGCCTGTGACGGGGCGGCCAAGGGAAATCCCGGGCCGGCCGCATGGGCATGGGTCATCGCCGACGTCCACGGGCACCCCGAGCGCTGGGAGGCCGGACCGCTCGGACGGGCCACCAACAACGTGGGTGAACTGACCGCCCTGCAGCGGCTGCTGGAGGCGGTGGACCCCGGTACGGCCGTACAGGTGCGGATGGACTCCCAGTACGCCATGAAGGCCGTGACGCAGTGGCTCCCGGCCTGGAAGCGCAACGGCTGGAAGACGGCGGCGGGCAAGCCGGTGGCCAACCGGGAGCTCGTGGAGAGCATCGACGCGCTGCTCACGGACCGGGACGTGGAGTTCCGCTACGTCCCCGCGCACCGCGAGGACGGCGACCACCTGAACGCGATCGCCGACCAGGCGGCCAGCGACGCGGCCGTCAGCCAGGAGCCGGCGGGCACCGCGCTGGGGCACGCGACCATGCCGATCCCGGCACCGGCCCGCTCCACGCCGGCCCGCAGCGCACCCGTGCGCCGTGCGTCGGGCGCGTCGGCCGGGTCCGCGACGGGGTCCGCGACCGGGTCCGCGACCGCCCGGAAGGCGTCGGGATCCGGGCGGGGAAGCGTGACCATCAAGGCGAAGTTCCCCGGGACGTGCCCGTGCGGCAAGCCGTACCCGGCCGGCGAGAAGATCACCAAGCTCGGTTCGCGCTGGGGGCACCCCGGCTGCGACGGGGCCGACGCCGAGTAGCCGCGTCCGCGGGGCGGCGTAAACGAAGGTGGGCGGCCCCGGCGGTGACCTTCGGACCTTCGCCGCATACGAAGGCCTCTGCCGGTGTCCGTCCGTTTCCGGAAGGCTTGTTCGCAGTGAACGACCCGTGGGCCCACGCCGTTCGGCGCGCGCCCCGAGCGAACGAGGACCGACCCATGGCGTCCAGCCTGACGAAGGAAGAGCACAGAACCGGCGGCAGCGGCACGGGAACCGGCACGGGCGCGGGCCCCGGCACCGGGAAGACCTTCATGGGTCACCCGCGCGGCCTGGTCAACCTGTTCATGACCGAGATGTGGGAGCGCTACAGCTTCTACGGCATGCGCGCGCTGCTCGTGCTCTACCTGGTCGCCCCGGCCTCGCACGGCGGACTCGCCATGGACGCGGCCATGGCCACCGCGATCTACTCCCTGTACAACGCCATGGTCTACCTGCTGGCCCTCCCCGGCGGCTGGTTCGCCGACCGGGCGTGGGGTGCGCGCAAGACGGTGGCCATCGGCGGCACGGTGATCATGATCGGTCACTTCCTGCTGGCCGTGCCCGCGAGGGTCTCCTTCTTCGTCGGCCTGGTGTGCATCGCCGTCGGCTCCGGCCTGCTCAAGGCCAACATCTCCACGATGGTCGGCCACCTGTACGAGGACAAGAACGACCCGCGCCGCGACGGCGGGTTCACCATCTTCTACATGGGCATCAACCTCGGTGCCTTCATCGCACCCCTGACGATCGGCACCGTCGGACAGAGCGTCAGCTGGCACCTCGGATTCGCCATGGCCGGTGTGGGCATGGCCGTGGGCCTCGCGTTCTTCGCCCTGGGCGGCCGCCACATGTCGGAGCTGGGCGACGTGGTCCCGACCCCGCTCCCGCGGGCCGAGCGGAACTCGCTCGTCCGCAAGTCGCTCGTGTGGGTGGCCGTCGCCGCCGTCGCCTACGGCTCGATCGGCCTGACCGGGCACCTGAGCCCGATCTCGGCCATGCTGCCGCTGACCGTCCTGTGCATCGTCCTGCCGTGCTGGTACCTGCTGCGCATGAAGCGCGACAAGTCGCTCGACAAGGCCTCGCGGGCCAGGATGTCGGCGTACGTCTGGTTCTTCGTGGCCGCCGCGCTGTTCTGGGGCATCTACGACCAGACCGGCTCCACGCTGAACCTGTTCGCGCAGAACGACACCTCCCGCACCCTCTTCGGGCTGGGCTTCCCCGCCAGCTGGTTCCAGGCGTTCAACCCGCTCTACATCATGGCCCTCGCCCCCGTCTTCGCCTGGGCCTGGGTGGCGCTGAGCCGGCGGGCCAAGGAGCCCGGGACCCCGGCCAAGTTCGCCGTCGGACTGGCGCTGATCGGCCTCTCGTTCGGCGTGATGATGGTCGCCCAGGGGATCGCCGTCGACGGGGTCAAGGTCTCCCCGATGTGGCTGGCGGTCGTCTACCTGATCCAGACGGTCGGCGAGCTGACCCTCTCGCCGGTCGGCCTCTCGCTCACCACCAAGCTCGCCCCGCCGAAGTACTCCTCCCAGATGATGGGCGTCTGGTTCCTGGCGGTGACGGTCGGGGACTCGGTGGTCGCCCTGCTCCAGCAGGCCGGAGTGCCCACCGACACCCAGTCCTGGTTCGCGAGCCAGGGCGTGCTGGCACTCCTCGGTGGCGTCGCGATCTTCGTCTACCGCAACAAGGTCAAGGGACTGATGGGCGGTGTGCACTGACCCCGAGGGGTCGGAGGCTATGCAATCCTTTCGTTCGAAAGAAAACGTAAGTTTCGGCTTTCGCGCGCTACGCTGGCCTCGACCAGGGACGCAGTCGAGGGGAGCTCCACCGTGCACGCAGAGGAACGACAGCAGGCGATCCTGCGCCGGGTCCGCGAATCGGGATCGATGCGTGTCACGGAGTTCGCGGCGGAGCTGGGGGTCTCCGTGGTGACCGTCCGCAAGGACGTCGAAGTGCTCGCGGAGCGAGGGCTGCTGGCCCGGGTGCACGGCGGCGCCATGCTCCCCGAGGACTGGGCCGAGACCGCGCCCGTCGCGGCGCCCGTCCCCGTCGCCCTCGCCGAGCCCGCGGCCGATTCCGGCCGTGCGCGCGCGGCGGCGGCCGGCGGCCGGGCGCTGACGCTCGGGCTGATCGTGCCCTCCTCCGCCTACTACTACCCCGAGGTGATCAAGGGGGCCCGGGAGGCCGCCGACGCCCTGGGCGTACGCCTGACCCTCGCCGTGTCGACGTACGACGTGGAGACCGAGAAGGCGCAGGCCGCGCGGATGGTCGCGGACGGCGTCGACGGCCTGCTGCTCGCCCCCTCCGACGCCGGCGCCGAGGGGAGCCCCGGCGGCCCGTGGTACGAGGAACTGGGCGTGCCCGTCGTCCTCGTCGAGCGCCGGCCCGAGCAGCAGGCGTCCGCCTGCGAGCACGTCGGAACGGATCACGGCTACGGCGCCAGGCTCGCGGTCCGCCACCTCCTGGACGCCGGGCGGCACCGGATCGCCCTGGTGATGCGCGGCGGCACCCCCACCGCGCCCTGGATCAAGAAGGGGTACGACGCGGCGATGGCCGAGGCCGGCCCCGAGGCCTCCGGCCACGCGCTCTTCCTCGACCTCGCCGAGTACGACGCGGGCGAGGACGCCTACGAGCGGGCGATGGCCGAGTTCATCGAAGGGGTGCGGGCCGGCCGCGTCGACGCGGCGCTGGTCCATCCCGACCACGAGGCGGTGGTGCTGTCGCAGCGGCTGCGCAGCGCCTCGCTGTCCGTTCCCGGTGACGTCGCGCTGGTCTCGTACGACGACGAGGTGGCCTCGCTCGCGGATCTGCCGCTGAGCGCGGTGGCGCCGTCCAAGCACGAAGTGGGCGTCACGAGCGTGGAGTTGCTCGTACGCCGACTGCGGGAGCCGGGCCGGCCCCGGCGCCGGATCGCCATCCTTCCCGAGCTTCGGGTGCGCGCGTCCAGCGAAACCTAACCCGTTGCTTCGTTTTCCTTTCTCAAAGTTTGCTTTTCTATTGACTCGCTTCTGATCTGGCCGAATGATGTGCATCACCTCGCCGCATCGACGGCTCGCATCTGAGGAGCAGAGCAGTGAAGCTCACTTCCCGTACCTCCCGCGCCGCCCTCGCCACCCTCTCCCTGGCTCTGTTCGCCACCGCCTGCGGTGGGAGCGAGGGCGCCGCGTCCAAGCAGCCCGAAGCCCCCAAGGAGCCGGTCAACCTGACCTATTGGGGCTGGACCGGCGGTGCCCAGCAGGTGGTGGACGCCTTCAACGCGTCCCACCCGAACATCAAGGTCACCTTCTCGGCCATCACCGGCGGACCGGACGGGTACGCCAAGATCAGCAACGCGATCAAGGCCGGGAACGCACCCGACGTCGCGGGCATCGAGTACCCGACCCTCCCGGAGTTCGTGAGCCAGGGCTTCCTCGAGGACATCAGCTCCCAGGCCGGCGCCACCGTGAAGTCCAAGTTCCCCCAGGGAGTCCAGGACCGGGTGACCCTCGGCGGCAAGACCTGGGCCGTTCCGTACGACGCGACGCCGAACCTCCTCTACTACCGCAAGGACCTCTTCAAGAACGCGGGCGTCGAAGTCCCCAAGACCTGGGACGAGTACAAGACGGCCGCCGAGAAGATCAAGGCCGCCGACAAGAACGTGCGCATCGGCGGCTGGGGCAACGACGACGCACCGCTGCTCGCCGCGCTCTCCTGGCAGGCCGGAGCCAAGTGGTACGGCACCGAGGGCGACGCCTGGAAGGTCGCCATCGACGACGCGCCCTCGCAGAAGGTGGCCTCCTACTGGGAGGGCCTGGTCAAGGACGACCTGGTGATGAACCTGAAGATCAACGGACCGGAGTTCGCCAAGGCCAAGGCCGACGGGGTCATGGCCAGCTTCATCGGCGCCTCCTGGAGCGCGGGCGGCACGATGACCGCGCTGGCCAAGGACTCCGGCAAGTGGGGCGTGGCCCCGCTGCCGAACTGGGGCACCCCGGCCACCGGAATGTTCGGCGGCACCAGCTACGCGGTCACCAAGGGCAGCAAGCACGTCAAGGAGGCGGCCGAGTTCGCCGCGTGGGCGGCCACCAGCCCCGAGGGCGTCAAGGCCCGCCTCAGCAGCCTGAAGTCGCCGAGCAGCAGCCTGCCCGCCAACCCCGAACTGCGCACGATCGCCGCGGCGGCCTTCGACGACAAGGGCTTCTTCGGCGGTGACGACGTCTACAAGATCGCCGGTGCGCAGGTCGACACCATCGTCCCGGGCTGGGTCTGGGGTCCGGTGCAGACCGCGACCAACACCGCCATCCAGGACGCGGGGCAGAAGGGCGGGCTGAGCGACGGGCTCGCGGCCGGCCAGAAGGCCGCCGAGGAGGCCATCAAGGGCCGGGGGCTCAACCTCGCGAAGTAGGCGCAGGCCGGGGGTGGTTCGGCCGGTCGGGTCGGCCCCCCCGCTCCGTCCCCCTCTCGTTCCTGCGTCCTTCCCTTCCTCCTTCCTCCGTCCCTCTCTCCTTCCGCAGCGCACCACCAAGGAGCCCAAGGTGGCAGCACCACTCACTCGTCCCGCGCGCGGCGCCGCGCGGCGCACCGCGCACCGGCCGGGCCAGGGCAAGGCGGTGGCCGTCTTCCTCGCCCCGTTCTTCCTGCTCTTCGCCGCCGTCCTGATCCTGCCCGTCGGCTACGCGGTCTGGATGAGCTTCTTCTCGGAGCGCTCCTCCGGTCTGGGCTTCGGCGGCACCGAACGGGTCTTCAGCGGGCTCGGGAACTACACGAAGGCGCTGGGCGATCAGGGCTTCGTATCCTCGTTCCTGCACGTGGCCGCGTACTGCGCCCTCTACATCCCCGTCATGATCGGCGCGGCGCTCGCCCTGGCCCTGCTCGTCGACTCGGCGGCGGCCAAGGCCAAGCGCCTCGTACAGTTCGCCGTCTTCATGCCGCACGCGGTTCCCGGGCTGATCGCGGCGGTCATATGGATCTACCTCTACACCCCCGGCCTGAGCCCGGTCCTGGAGTGGGTCGAGGCGGCGGGCGGGCACTGGGACTTCTTCGCCCCGGGGAGCGTCCTGCCCTCCCTGGTGAACGTCGCGGCCTGGCAGTGGACCGGCTACAACATGATCATCTTTTTCGCCGCCCTGCAGGCCGTGCCCCGCGAGGTCATCGAGGCCGCGGTCATGGACGGCGCCGGGGGACTGCGCATCGCCCTCCGGATCAAGCTGCCGATGATCCGCTCCGCGGTCTTCCTCACCCTCCTGTTCACCTGCGTCGGCGTCGTCCAGATCTTCAGCGAGCCGATGCTCCTGTCCCAGCGGGCCGGCTCGATGGGGTCGGACTGGTCTCCGATGATGTTCATCTACAAGGCGGCGTTCGAGCGGCACGACTACGGTCTCGCCTCCTCCGCCTCCCTCCTGATGGCCTTCGTCGCGGGCACCCTCTCCTACGTCGTCACCCGGATCGGAAAGCGAGGCGGTTCGGCATGAGTACGCAGACGGTCCCTTCGGCTTCGTCGGCGGAGGCTTCGTCCGGCTCCGCGGCCGACACCGCGGCCGGTACGGCAGCCACGGGCAAGGCCGCCGCGGGCACCGCGGCCGAGCGGAAGGCCGGGCAGGGGCACGGGCCCGGACCCCGGCGGAGCAAGGGCGGGGGGCGGGGCCGCCGGGGCGGTGCGACGGCCTCCAAGGCCGTGGTCAACGCCGTGCTGCTGGTCGCGGTCCTCTACACCCTGATGCCGCTGACCTGGCTGCTGATCGCCGCCACCAAGAACCACGCGGACCTCTTCGGCACGGCCGGTTTCGGCTTCGGGGAGTTCCACCTCTTCGACAACCTCGAAGCCGTGTTCACGTACGACGACGGCATCTTCGTCCGCTGGCTGCTCAACAGCGTCCTCTACTCGGTCGTCGGATCGCTGGCGTCCTCGCTGATCAGCGTCGCCGCCGGATACTGCTTCGACAAGTACGAGTTCCGCGGCAAGGGCACGCTCTTCGGCCTCATCCTGGTCGGCACGCTCGTGCCGGGAGTCGTCATCACGCTCCCGCAGTACCTGCTCGCCTCCGAGGTGGGCATCGTCAACACCTACTGGGCGATCCTCGTCCCGTCGCTCGTCAACCCCTTCGGTGTCTACCTGGCCCGGGTCTTCTCCGAGGGCTACGTACCCGGCGAGGTCCTGGAGGCCGCGCGCATCGACGGGGCGAGCGAGATCCGGGTCTTCCGCTCGATCTCGCTGCCCATGCTCATGCCCGGGTTCATGACCCTCTTCCTCTTCTCCTTCACCGCCAGCTGGAACAACTTCTTCGGCCCGCTGGTCATGCTCAACGACCACCACCTCTACCCGGCGGTCCTCGGCATCTACAACTGGAACCAACTGGTGGTACAGAACCCCGAGTTGTACTCCCTCGCGATCACCGGATCCCTGGTGACCGTCATCCCGCTCGCCATCGCCTTCATCGGCCTGCAGCGGTTCTGGCGCTCGGGCCTCTCGGCGGGAGCCGTCAAGTGATCCACGAACCCCTGATCCACGAACCCCTGATCCACGAACCCGTGATCCACAAGCCCCGCACCGTCCTCGCCATGGACCCGGAAACGAAGGCGGCCCTGCTCGACGGGCCCGCCCTGGCCCGGCTCGGCGCCACCGCCCGGCTGGACCCCGCGCTCCTGGTGACCGACTTCGCCGCCGCCGATCCCGCGCGGCTGCGCGACGCGGAGGTACTGCTCACCGGTTGGGGCTGCCCGCCCCTCACCGAGCACGCGCTCGAACTCCTGCCCGCCCTGCGCGCGGTGGTGCACACCGCCGGCACCGTGAAGGGGCTGATGACGGAGGCGGCCTGGCGGCGCGGGATCTCCGTGACCAGCGCGGCCGAAGCCAACGCCCGGCCCGTCGCAGAGTTCACCGTCGCCGCGATCGTCTTCGCCAACAAGCGGGTCCTCACCACCGCACGGGCCTACCGCGAGGCGCGCAGCCAGCTGAACCCGCTCGCGCTGTACCCGGGGATCGGCAACTACCGCAGGACCATCGGCATCGTCGGCGCCTCGCGCATCGGCCGCCGGGTCATCGAGCTCCTGCGCTCGTACGACGCCCATGTGCTGGTCCACGACCCGTACTTGTCACTGGACGAGGCCGAGGCCCTGGGTGTCGAACCGGTCGGCCTGGACGAGCTGATGGCCCGCGGCGACGTGGTGAGCGTCCACGCCCCGCAGACCCCCGAGACCCGCCACCTGCTCGACGCCGGCCGCCTCGCGCTCATGCGCGACGGGGCCACGCTCGTCAACACCGCGCGCGGATCGCTCGTCGACACGGACGCGCTCACGGCGGAACTGGTCTCGGGCCGGCTCCACGCCGTGCTCGACGTCACCCACCCCGACGTGCTGCCGCCCGGATCGCCGCTGTACGACCTGCCCAACGTCCTGCTCACCCCGCACATCGCGGGCTCCCTCGGCAACGAACTGGGACGGCTCGCGGCCTGCGCGGCCGAGGAGCTCGAACGGTACGCCCGAGGGCTCCCCTTCGCGTACGCCGTCCACCCGGCGAGCCTCGCCCACTCGGCCTGAACGCCCGCGGCCGCCCCCGGAGAGCACCTCATGACGCCCGACCCCACGGCCCCCCTCGCCGGTCCGCACCGCGACCCGCTTCCCGATCCCCTCGTCCCCACCCCGGGACAACTCGCCTGGCAAGAGGCCGGGTTCGGGCTCTTCCTGCACTTCGGCATCAACACCTTCAACGGCGTCGAGTGGAGTGACGGAACCCTGGACCCGGCCACCTTCCACCCCGCGCGGCTCGACGCGCGCCAGTGGGTACGTACCGCAGTCGAGGCCGGAGCTAAGTACGTCGTACTGACCGCCAAGCACCACGACGGCTTCTGCCTCTGGCCGACCGCCACCACCGACTACTCCGTGGCCTCCGCGCCCTGGCAGGGCGGGTCGGGGGACGTGGTCGCCGAACTGGCCGAGGCCTGCGGGGAGACGGGCCTCGGTCTCGGCCTCTACCTCTCGCCCTGGGACCGCAACGCGCACTGCTACGAGGACGCCCCCGCGTACGACAGCTTCTACCTCCGCCAGCTCACCGAACTCTGCACCCGCTACGGCCCGTTGTGCGAGCTGTGGTTCGACGGCGCGGGCTCCGAGGGCCGCACGTACGACTGGGACGCGGTCATGGCAGTGATCGACCGGCACCAGCCCGACGCCATGGTCTTCAACATGGGCCTCCCGACGATACGTTGGATCGGCAACGAGGAGGGTCTGGCCGCCGATCCCTGCCACTACGTCACCGACTCCACGGGCGTCAGCCTGTACGACGACGGGCGGACCGCGCTCGGATCGGCCCGCTACCTGCCACCCGAATGCGATGTGCCCCTGCGTGCCAACTGGTTCTGGCAGCCGGACGACCTGGACACCCTCAAGAGCCGAGAGGAACTGCTCGAGATCTGGTACTCCTCGGTGGGTCTGGGGGCGGGCCTGCTGCTGGGCGTCCCGCCCGACCGGCGCGGGCTCATCGACGACGCGGACCGGGCCCGGCTCCTCGACTTCACCGCGGAACTGGCACGCCGCCTGGGTGATCCGCACGCGGCCCGGCTCACGTCCGTCCCCACGTCCGGCGGGGCGGAGGTCTCGGCGGTCTTCGATCCGCCGGTCCGCGCCGACCACCTCGAACTGCGCGAAGACCTCACCCGGGGGCAGTACTTCGACGGCCACGAGGTGTGGGCGGACGGGCGGCTGATCGCCTCCGGACACACGGTGGGGGTCCGGCGCGTCCACCGGATCGAGCCCGTGACCGTACGGGAGCTGCGGATCCGCCTGACCGGGCCCGGCGGCCGCCTCGAATCGGTGACGGCGGCCGGCCCGGCCTGACCCGCGGCACGAGGCCGGCCGCACGAGGCCCGTGGCCGGTGGCCCGAAATTCGGTGGAGCCGTCCTCCCGTGCGCGGTTACCGTGCTCCCGCCCACTGTCATCCCGGCAAGGACGTGCCGTTGTACACCAAGTGAGACCCCCCGAGCGCTGAACCGTCGCGCGTCGCACCCGTGCGCCGTGCTCCTTTTCGCTGCGGTCTTCTCACTGGAACCGGTGTATTTCTGTGTCCGAAACCTGGGTGGTAGTGCCCACCTGCCTGCCGATCGTTCTCCGCCGTTGCCACAGGTGCGCCTCGGGGCGCTTCCGGGCGAACGGAAAGTTTCGCGTCAACGCGAACCACAAGCTCCTCGACGCCTGGCTCCTCGCCCTGTGCACCGGGTGCGGGGACACCACCAAGATCACCGTCCTGGAAAGGGCTCACGTGCGTTCCGTACGCCCCGAGCTCCTGGACCTGATGCACGACAACGACCCCGTCCTGGCGGCCGAGTTGCTCCAGGATCCGGTTCTCCGGCGCCGCAATCACATCGCCCTCGACTGGGACGACGCCTGGCACCTCGACCCCCGCGGGCCGGGTCGGCCGGGTCGGCCGGGCCGGCCGGGTCGGCCCGAGGGTGAGGCGATCGAGGTCTCGGTCCGCTTCGTGGCCCGGATCCCCGTGCGGCCCGTACGCTTGATCGCCGAAGGCTTCGGCCTCGCGCGAGCCGAGGTCGAGAGGCTGCTGGCCGAGGGGAACCTCGTGTCGACCGTCCGCCTGAGCGGCAAGCTCTCGGGCGATTTCACGTTCATGCTCAAGCGCTGAGCTTCGCGGCCCGGGGCCTGTCCGGCGGAATCCGATCCGCCGGACAGGCCGTGGGGCGCCCGGCGTCAGCCGATCTGCCAGCGCTGGTAGAGCGAACCGCTGCTGGTCTGCTGGGTGGCGAGGGCTCCGTCCGTGCCCGAAGCCGTGGTCAGCAGCAGACCGCTCTTCTTGTTGGTCACCGAGTGGTCGCCGGAACCGAGCGGGGTGATCAGCCAGCGCTGGCTGTCACCGCCGCCGCAGGTGGCCTGGATCACGGCCGCACCCGCGGCGCTGGAGCCGCCCGCCACGTCCGCGCAGAGGTTGGAGGAGCCGTTGGCCATGGTGTAGCTGCCGTCGGTGTTGAGCGTGAGCCGCCACTGCTGGTTGGGGCCGCCGTGCGGTGTCCAGGTGATCAGCTGGGTGCCGGACGTGGTGGAGCTCGCCGGGTCGTCGAGGGCCTTTCCGCCGGAGGTGAGGGTCCGGGTCCCGCTCAACTGGCCTCCGTACACCTCGAATTCGTACAGGGAGTAGCCGTAGGTGGTGCCGCGCTGGGTGGCGTACACGCGGATGTAGCGGCCCGAGCCGGACAGTCCGGTCAGGTTCTGGACCCCGCCGGTGCCCGTCGTGGTCGAGTACGCGGTGCGCCAGGTGGTCTTGTCGTCGGACAGCTGGATCTGGAAGGCCTTGCCGTACGCGGCCTCCCACCGCAGGACCACCCGGTTGACGGCCTGGGTCGACCCGAGGTCGACCTGAAGCCACTGCGGGTCGCTGTACGCGCTCGACCAGCGGGTGCCGGGATCGCCGTCGGTCGCCTGCGCGGCGGGGAAGTTGGCGGTCTCGGTGCTGGAGGCGGTGGTGGGCCGGCCCGCGGCGAGGTTGCCCGGCTGGGCGAGGTTCGGCCACGCGGGGTTGTGGCCGACCGCGGCCACGATCGGCGTGAAGTCGGCGTAGGCGGCGACCAACTTCGGTGATCCCCACGTCTGTTGTGCCAGGCCGCGCAACGGGTTCTGGATGCCGGCGGCGATCTGCGTCTCCGTCTCGGCGTTGGGGTTGTCGCACCAGACGTGGATGAGGGAGCCGGGGTTCTTCGAGGGGTCGGTGAGGGTGGCGCCGCCCTCGAAGCGGTCCGGGGTCCAGGTCTCGTACATCCACTTGGTGTCCGGCTTGGCGCCGCCGAGCACGTAATAGGTGGGAGTCCAGGACTCGTTGGCCACCGTGTGGCCCGCGGCGACCAGCTGCTGCGGGGTGAGCCCGTAGCTGTACCAGTACTCGACGAGGATGCCGGCGTTGGGGGTGACGGTGCCGTCCCCGGCCTTGATGCCGTCGTTCCACATGCGGGTGGTCTTGCCACCGGCCCGCACCAGGGCGTCGGACCAGTTCACGAACCCGTAGTAGGTGTCCTTGGCGGTGGCGTTCGCGCCGTAGTGGGCGCGGGCGTAGCTGAGCAGCTGCGGGTACTTGCTGTAGTCGGTCACGTATTCGTCGGCGCCGATGTGCCAGTACGGGGCCGGGAACAGCGGCAGGTACTCGTTGATCAGGTCCTGGATCAGCGTGTACGAGGCGGGCATGGACAGGTCGATGAAGTCCTGGCTGACCGCGCCGGTGCTGCTCTTGAGCTTGAGCTCGGGGTGGGCGGCCAGGATCTGGTTCATGTGCCCCGGGGTGTCGATCTCCGGCACGATCATGACGTGGTACTTCTGCCCCAGCGCGACCAGGTCCGCGATGTCCTGTTTGGAGTAGTGGTCGGCGGAGACGATCTCCGGATGGGTCGAACTCTCCAGCCGGAAGCCGAAGGTGTCCGACAGGTGGAAGTGGAAGTAGTTGAGCTTGAGGTAGGCCAGCTCCTTGATGTGCTGCTTCACCCAGTCGACGGTGAAGAACTTCCGGCCCTGGTCGATCATGAGCCCGCGCTCGGACTTGGTGGGCCAGTCCACCGCCGTTCCGGCCGGTACCGAGGCCGACTGGTGCAGCAACTGCAGCACGGTGCGGGTGCCGTTGAACGTTCCGGCGTCCGTCGACGCCTGGAGGGAGACGGACGGTCCGACGGTCATCCGGTACCCCTCGGCCGGCAGCGAGGAGTCACCGAGGCTCAGGGAGATGTCGCCGGGGGAGGCGCTCCCGGTGACCACGGCCACCGTACGCCCGGCCAGCGCGCCCAGATCCTCCGCGAACGTGGCCGCCTCGTCGGAGAGTTGGGCGGTGTAGGCGGGATCGACGACGATCCGGCTCGAGCTCGTGAAACCGTACGCACCGGTGCCGGCCGTCCACTGCCGCAGCGCCGGCACGGTCTGCGGCGCACCGGCGGCGGCCGCCCGTACGGATCCCGCGGTGGGGGCGGCGGCGGGACCGGCGGCAACGGCGGTGCCCACGGCGGCCGTTCCGGGCAGGGTGAGCGCGGCCGCGGCTAAAGCGGACGCGGTGAGGAATCTGAGCAGACGCATGACGAGTCCCCAAGCGAGGTGAGGGAAGGGGGAGTGCACGGCTGTATCTCCCTCCGGCCGTGACTGCCGAAGGGAGTGGCCAAAGTGCAGCGCAGCGCCAGGTCTATGTCAAGAGATGCTTGAAATGCCGTCCAAATGAGCATCATTGAGCAAGTGGTCGGGGCGGGACGGCCGTGTCCCCGCCGAATCGGCGACCAGTCCCGACAGCAGACGCAGGGCGGCATCCGAGGGGGAGGACTCGGGGGCGGTGTAGAGCAGCATCCGGTGACCCGTGCCGTCGCTCAGCCGCAGGTTCTCGAAGTCCAGGGTCATCGGACCCACGGCCGGGTGGTGCAGCTCCTTGGTCCCGACGGTGCAGTCCCGTACCGGCTGCTTGGACCACAGGGCCGCGAACTCGGGGCTCTGCAGCATCAGGGAGCCGATGAGCTCGGCGAGCGCGCGGTCCTCGGGATCGCGGCCGGCGACCAGCCGCAGCGCGGCCAGGGCGACGCGCGCCTCGTTCTTCCAGTCGGTGTACAGCTCCCGCGTGTGCGGGTCGAGGAAGAGCATCCGGGTCAGGTTGGGGCGGGCGGCCGGGTCGTCCGGGCTGGTGAAGCCGAGGTGTCCGGCGAGCAGGGCGTGCCCGAGCGGATTCCAGGCGAGCACGTTGTTGCGGCCGTCCAGTACGACGGCGGGCACCTGCGGCATCGCGCCGATCAGCCGGCGCGTGGTGGCGCGAGCGAACTCGGGGCGCGGCGAACGCGCCCGCTTGGCCTTCGGGGGCCGGGCCAGATCGCGCAGGTGCGCGTGCTCGTCCGGAGTCAGCCGCAGGGCGCGGGCGAGGGAGTCGAGGACGCTGTCCGAGGCGTTCGTGCTCTGACCCTGCTCCAGGTGCGTGTAGTACGTGATGCTCACACCGGCGAGCAGCGCGAGCTCCTCGCGACGCAGCCCGGGCACGCGCCTGCGGGTCCCGTGGGCGGGCAGTCCGACGTCCGCCGGCTGGAGCCGGGCGCGGCGGTTGCGGAGGAAGTCCCCCAGG
The DNA here is from genome assembly GCF_053609185.1 of Streptomyces sp. NPDC054956. NCBI lineage: Bacteria > Bacillati > Actinomycetota > Actinomycetes > Kitasatosporales > Streptomycetaceae > Streptomyces > Streptomyces sp. NPDC054956. Next base: position 17,698 of record NZ_JBSGXB010000103.1, read on the forward strand.
GCGGTGGCTGTGTCCATGCCCTCCAGTGTGCCGAGCGGCCGCCGCGAACGGGGGCCGCGAGGGTGGCCCTGGCAGTGACAGCCTTGCCGGAGCCAGCACAACCAGGGGGCTGGGTAACGCCCCGCGACCGGGCCAGAGTCGCTTTCCGGAACACCTTCCGGTGTGTGTGAGGAAAGGACGCAAGGCGATGTCGGTTGTCGGAAGTGCACGGGTGGAAGCGGGTCCGGAAGAGAACGGCAAGAAGAAGAGAGGACCGGCCCGTCTCGAAGGCCGGCAGGTCCTCGTCCTGACGGTCCTGCTGGTGGCCCAGTTCATGCTGGCCGTCGACTTCTCGATCCTGAACGTGGCGCTCCCGGTGATCGGCGACGGCCTCGGCTTCTCGCTCTCCAACCTCCAGTGGATCGCGACGGCCTTCGCGCTCAGCGCCGCCGGTTTCACCCTCCTCTTCGGCCGGATCGCCGACCTGTTCGGCCGCCGCCGGATCTTCCTGGCGGGTCTCGCGCTCCTCGCCCTGTCCTCCCTGGCCGGAGGACTGGCCACCACCCCCGAAGCGCTCCTGGCCGCCCGGGTCCTGCAGGGCCTGGCCACCGCCGCGGTCACCCCGGCGGGCCTGTCCCTCCTGACGACCTCCTTCCCCGAGGGGCCGCTGCGCCAGAAGGCCCTGGGCCTCAACGGAGCCCTGATGTCCGCCGGGTTCACCGCGGGCGCCGTCCTCGGCGGGGTCCTGACGGACCTGCTCTCCTGGCGCTGGGCGTTCTTCGTCAACGTCCCGGTCGCCCTCGCCGTCCTGGCCGTCGCCCCGGCGGTCGTCAAGGAGTCCCGCCCCACCACCCGCCCGAAGCTCGATCTGCCCGGCGCCGCCACCGTCACCCTGGGGCTGCTGGCCCTGATCTACGGTCTGACGCGCGCGGGCGAGCACGGATGGGGTTCGGCGTCGGCGCTGGGGTGGCTGGCCGCCGGCGTGGTCCTCCTGATCGCCTTCTACGCCGTCGAGTCCAGGGCGGCGAACCCCCTCGTCCCCGTCCCGGTGCTGAAGAAGCGCACGGTCGCCTGGGGCAACACGGCCGGACTGATCGCCTTCCTGACGGAGACGAGCCTGGTCTTCCTGCTGACGCTCCACCTCCAGGAGGTCCTCGGGTTCTCCCCGCTGACGGCCGGGCTCTCCTTCGGGGTCCTGGGCATCGGCACCGTCGTCGGAGGCTCCCTCGCGCCGCGGGTCATCGCCGCCACGAGCACCCGTACCACCCTGATCGCCGGAGGACTCCTCCAGGCCGCCGCCACCCTGAGTCTGATCGCCCTCGGCGAGTCCCGCACGGGAATGTGGCTCCTGCTGCTGGCGACCTTCGCCGGCGGCGTCGGCAACATGCTGGTGATCGTCGGCTTCATGGTCACCGCCACCACCGGCCTGCCCGATCACGAGCAGGGGATGGCCACCGGCCTCGCCACGATGACCCAGCAGATCGGCATCACGATGGGCACCCCCGTCATGAGCGCGATCGCGGCGACCCGGACCGGCATCCACTCCGGGATCACCACCGCGATCCTGGCCAATACGGGGATCGTCCTGGCCGGGACCCTGACCACGGTCCTCTTCCTGGACCGCAGCGGCGCCCGAACCGGCCGCTGATACGACACGCCGTACGTACGTCCCCGCGCGCGAGCACCGGTGCAGCCCGTGGCCCAGCGACTGCGTCTGCACGTGGAGCGGTCCTGGGACGGGCTGGACGAGCTCGACGTCGTTGTGTTCCGGCTGAAAGGCTTCGTGTTCGCGATCAGCAAGCACGACAGCAATCCGCTCGGCTTTTCGTATGTCTGGCTCACCCAGCCGCACGAACAAGCCGACAAGGCCCTGGACGCCCTCCTGAAGGCAGTCGGGATCGGGGAGGACGCCGTCGCATTCCGCGGAGACGCTCACGATTACGGACTGGGACCGATCGCCCCGTCACAGGACGCCGGCTCTCCGTGGGCTCGGTTCCGACGCGCGATCGGCATGAGGCCGGGCGCCTAGTAGCACCCTGGGACACTTGGGCAGAGGAACCCGCCCATGCTTCGGCTCCGTTGAGGGGGCAAAGCATGGGCAGGCGATGGCGAGGGGCGGCAGAACGGTGGGGGAGACAGGCGTGATCGTTGCGGAAGAGGTCGTGTTCGACCCGCAGGAGATGTTCGAGCTCTACGACTCGGTCGAGTGGGAGGGCTACACCCGCGACGTCGACAAGCTCTGTCGCGGATTGGCGAACTCGCACCTGGTCGTCACCGCCCGGGACGAGTCGGGCACGCTTCTCGGCCTGGCCAGGACGATCTCCGACGACGAGAGCGTCTGCTACGTGCAGGACCTTCTCGTCAATCCCGAGTTCCACCGGCAGGGAATCGGCCGGGAGTTGCTCGAGTACCTGAAGGCGCGGTACTCGCACTGCCGCTTCTTCCTGTTGTCCACCGACCACGAGTCGACCCCCGAAGGGGAGCGCAACCACGCCTTCTACCGGTCGCTCGGGTTCCTCTCCTACGAGGAGAAGCGGATGTCGGCGTTCGGTCTCCCGAGGGTTCGCTGACCCGACGTTACGCGCGCTCCGGGCGAGTCGGCCGATCTGCTCGCGGCCGGTCGGGTCAGACCGTCCGGCCGAAGTAGGCGGCCAGCCGGTCGAGGGCCGGGGCGTCGTCGGGTGCCGGCTTGGACGGGCCGAACATGCCGGTCTGGGCCCGGAACTCGTCGGGGTAGTTCCCGTACCAGCCCTGCAGGGCGGCCTGGACGGCGTCGGGGTCGCCGGTGCGGTCCTGGCCGGTGGCGGTGGCCAGGTCCCAGCCGTGCAGGACGGCCTCCAGGAGGTGCAGGTCCGCGATCCGCGGGCCCAGGCCGCCGCCGGGCAGAGGCATCCGCCGCTCCAGGGCGCCCTCGCCCTGCCAGGCGGCGAGCACCTCCTTGGCGCCCTGCGCGTACACGTCGCCGGGCTGCCGGTCGCCGATCTGGTCCCGGGCGAAGAGGGAGAAGTCCGGGCCGCCGCCCTGGGCCAGGGTGACGTAGTACGGGTTGCCCGCCACGAGGTGGTTGGCCAGGGCCCGTACGTCGAAGTCCTCGCACGGGGTGGGCCGGCCGTACTGGTCGGGTGTGACGTTGTTCAGCAGCCCGGTGGTGTGGTCCAGGGCCTTTTCCAGCAGCACGATGTGGGACACGGTTGCGCCTCTCCGTAGGAAGTCGAGCCCGCGCGGCCCAAGCGCCGCACGGCGTGCCGGCCGCGGATCCCCGGACTCGTTCGAAGTCCCGGTCGGCCGCACCGGCAACTTCAGGATGACCCCACTTGCGGACAGCTTCTGTCCGCAATCGATGGCGAGATCGACGAATCAAACCCGACGGGTCAGCGAAAGCACCCGCCCGGGCCAACGTGCCGCCGAAGTCGGCCCCGGCCCCGCTCCGGCCCCGGTCCAGCGGCCGGGCAGCACGTCACGCACCCCCCGACCCGAGCATGGAGTCGCGCTGTTCGAATTATGTTCGATACGGTGTTTGTATCTGGTCAGGGTGGCTGGAAAGGGGTGGTCAGTCGATCGGAGGTGGCCCGTGAGTGGCTGTGCGCACCTTCATGCCGCGAGTGGCTATTCGGCCCGCTACGGCGCCTCCCACCCCTCCGACCTGGTGAAACGAGCCGCCGAGCGGGGTGTCGGCACGCTCGCGCTCACCGACCGCGACACCGTCGCCGGAGCCGTCCGCTTCGCGAAGGCGGCCACCGTGGCGGGGGTCCGGCCGGTCTTCGGGGTCGATGTCGCCGTCGCCCCGTTCGGTCCCGGCCCCGCCACCCCCGGCCCCGTCCCCGCCATGCCCGCCGGCCCCGGCGCGGCAAGGCCCCGTACGCCGGTGCGGGGTGGCGCGCACGTCGTCGAGCCCGCCCTGCGGGTCACCCTCCTCGCGCGGGACGCCGACGGCTGGGCCCGGCTGTGCCGGCTGGTCTCCGCCGCCCACGCGGACGCCGCCGGCGGGCCGCCGGTCGTGTCCCGGGAGGTGCTGGAGCGGTACGCCGGCCAGGGCCTGGTGGTCATGCTCGGACCGGTGTCCGAGCCCGTACGGGCCCTCGCGGCCGGCCGCCCCGACGTGGCCGAGCGGCTCCTCGCCCCGTGGCGTGAGATCGCGGGCCCGGACCTGCGGCTGGAGGTGCTCTGGTACGGGCTCTCCGGCACCGGGCCGGGCTCGCTCAGGCTGGCCGCCCGCACCCTCGACCTGGCCGACCGGCTCGGGGTCCCGGCGGTCCTCACCAACGCCGTCCGCTACGCCGACCCCGCCCAGCGCCGCATCGCCGACGTCCTGGACGCGGCCCGCCTGCTGCGCCCGATCGACCGCCGCCGGCTGGACTGCGGGGAGCGCTGGCTGAAGGGCCCGGCCGCGATGGCGGAGGCCGCCGAGCGGATCGCCGCCGCCGCGGGCGCGCACCCGGGCCCCGGCCCGGGCCGGGCGGCGGCGCTGCTCGCGGAGACCGTGCGTACGGCGGAGCTGTGCGCCGTGGACCCGGTGGCGGACCTCGGGATCAACGCCGGACGGCCCGCCTTCCCCGAGCCGGAAGTGGTGGGGGCCGACCCCGGCCCGGGCGGCGCCGCGGCCCTGCTGCGCCGCCGCTGCGCGGAGGGGATGTTCGCGCGCGGCCTGGACCGCGACGGGCCGGCGCTCCGGCGCCTGGAGTACGAGCTCGACGTGATCGGGAAGCTGGGCTTCGAGTCCTACTTCCTGGCGGTCGCCCAGGTCGTCTCGGACATCCGCTCCCTCGGCATCCGGGTCGCCGCCCGGGGCTCCGGCGCCGGGAGCATGGTCAACCACGCGAG
>NZ_JBSGXB010000104.1:0-22482 GCF_053609185.1 Streptomyces sp. NPDC054956
CGCGGTGTCCGGTGCCGTGCATCGCAAGGCGGAGGAGGGAGGCGACGCGGAGCGTCGTCGACCGACGACAACGCGGCGAGGTGCGGTGCCGGGCGCCGCGGGCCCGGCCTGACCCGAAAGACACGCCCTAAGTGCGGTGCGCGGGCATCAGCTCTGCAACAGCACCGGTACGAACACCCGCCCGGGCTGTTCGGCGACACGCCCGGCCAGGCATTCTTGGGCACATGAGTGACTGGGACGGGTGGAGCGGCGAGCAGGACGAGCGCGGCCGCCGCGATGACGGGTACGGGCGCGGCAGCGGGCAGGCGCAGCCGGAGGGCGCGCAGCGGATGCGGCACGTCCAGCGGCCCGGCCCCCAGGCGTCCCGGCAGCAGCCCCCGCAGCAGCAGCCCCCGCGCCGCCCGGCGCAGCCCCCGGCCGGGCCCGGCGCCCCGGGCCGGCCCGCGTACGTGCCCCCGCAGCAGGACGGCTCGTACAGCGGCAGCGGCGGCTACGACAGCGGTTACAACACCGGCCAGGTCTACGGCGGCGGGCACGGCGGCGCGCAGCCGCCCACCGGGCCGCGCGGGCGCGGGCCGGGCGGCCAGGGCGACGGCCCCGTCCCCGTCCGGGTCGTAGTCGACTGGCGCAAGCGGATCAAGATCGGCTCGATCGTGCTGGTCTCGGGCCTGCTCGTGACGGGCATCGGCACCTACTTCTGGGCCGACTCCAACGTGCGCCGCGAGGTGGACCTCTCCAAGGTCATCGAGCGCCCGAAGGAGGGCGACTGCACGACCTACCTGATCGTGGGCTCCGACAGCCGCGAGGGCATGTCCGACGAGGAGAAGAAGAAGCTCCACACGGGCTCGGCCGAGGGCAAGCGCACCGACTCGATGATGATCCTGGCCAAGTGCTCCAGCGGGAACACGATGATCTCGCTGCCGCGCGACTCGGACGTGGAGATCCCCTCCTTCGTCGGCTCGCAGTCGGGCAAGAAGTTCCCGGGCACGGGCAAGCGGACCAAGCTGAACGCGGCGTACGCCGAGGACGGCCCGGAGCTGCTGGTGCGGACGGTGGAGTTCAACACCGGCCTGCGCATCGACCACTACGCGGAGATCGGCTTCGCCGGCTTCGCGAACATCGTGGACGCGCTGGGCGGGGTGGAGCTGAACATCGAGAAGGGGTTCAAGGACGAGAAGTCGGGGGCCGACTTCAAGGAGGGCACGCAGACGCTGAACGGCGAGCAGTCGCTGGCCTACGTACGCACCCGCTACGCCTTCGCCGAGTCGGACCTGCAGCGGACCAAGAACCAGCAGAAGTTCCTGTCGGCGCTGGCCAGCCAGGCGGCGACCCCGTCCACGATCATGAACCCGTTCACGCTGTACCCGGTGCTGGGCGCGGGTCTGGACACGCTGATCGTGGACAAGGACATGGGGCTGTACGACATGGGCCAGATGTTCTTCGCGATGAAGGGCATCAGCGGCGGTGACGGCGTCTCGATGAACATGCCGATCTCCGGGCAGCGCGGCGGCAACCTCGTCTGGGACAAGGCGAAGGTGCAGCAGCTGGTCCAGCAGATCCAGAAGGACGAGAAGGTCACCGTCCGCGGGAACTGACCGCGGCGGGCGCCGGGAGCAGGTGGCCGGGCGCGAGCCGCCGGGCGTGAACCGCCGTCAGCGGTCCGAGGAGAAGCGGACCGCGGCGGCGGGCACCTGGGCCTCGCACCACACGCGCACTCCGGCGCGCAGTTCGTTGTCGGCCCCGACCACGGCCCCGTCGCCGATGACCGCGCTGTCGAGCACGGTGCGCGGGCCGACCGAGGCGCCCTCGCCGATGAGGCTGGCGGTCACCCGGGTGTCCGGGCCCACGCGCGCGCCGTCGAGCACGATGGAGCCGTCGACGACCGCTCCCGCGCCGATGCTGGCGCCCGCTCCGACGACGGTCCCGCCCGAGAGCACCGCGCCTTCGGCGACCTCGGCGCCCGGGAGCACCAGGGCCTCGCCGCGCGGGCCGGGTACGGCCGGGGAGGAGACGACCCCGCGTACGAGGTCGGCCGAGGCCTGGACGAAGGACTCGGGCTTGCCGAGGTCCAGCCAGTAGCTGTTCTCGGTGACGCCCTGCACCCGGGCGCCGGAGGCGAGCAGGCCGGGGAAGGTCTCGCGCTCGACGGAGACGGGGCGGCCGGCCGGGATGGAGTCGATCACGCTGCGGCGGAACACGTAGCAGCCGGCGTTGATCTGGTCGGTGGTGATCTCTTCGGGGGTCTGCGGCTTCTCGGTGAAGGCCAGCACCCGCCCCTGGGAGTCGGTGGGGACCAGGCCGAAGGCGCGCGGGTCCGCGACCCGCACCAGGTGCAGGGAGACGTCGGCGTCGGCCGCGCGGTGGGACTCGACCAGGCCGGCGATGTCCAGGCCGGTGAGGATGTCGCCGTTGAAGACGAGGACCGGGTCGTCCGGGCCGCCCGTCAGGCGCTCGGCGGCGTTGCGGATGGCTCCGCCGGTGCCCAGGGGCTCGTCCTCGACGACGTACTCGAGGGTGAGGCCGAAGGCGGCGCCGTCGCCGAAGTAGGGCTCGAAGACCTCGGCGAGGTAGCAGGTGGCCATCACGATGTGTGTGACACCGGCGTCGGCGGCCCTGGCTATCTGGTGCGCGAGGAAGGGAACACCGGCGGCCGGAACCATCGGCTTCGGAGTGTTCACGGTCACGGGGCGCAGACGTGTCCCCTGCCCGCCGACCAGCAGGATCGCTTCCGTCATGAGCTTTCTCCCCAACCGGTTCCGGGCGTACGAGGTCCAAAGCTAGCCCATCCGGGGGACCCCCAAGGGCCCGAGGCGGCCCCAGTCGGGGCCACCCCGGGCGACACTGCCCGTTACGGCAGGTTCCGCGCCATCACGATCCGCTGAACCTGGTTCGTTCCCTCGTAGATCTGGGTGATCTTCGCATCGCGCATCATTCGCTCCACGGGGTAGTCCCGCGTGTAGCCGTAGCCGCCGAGCAGCTGCACCGCGTCGGTGGTGACCTCCATGGCCACGTCCGAGGCGAAGCACTTGGCCGCGGCGCCGAAGAAGGTCAGGTCGCTGTCGACGCGCTCCGACTTGGCGGCGGCCGCGTACGTCAGCTGGCGGGCGGCCTCGATCTTCATGGCCATGTCCGCGAGCATGAACTGCACGCCCTGGAAGTCGCCGATCGGCTTGCCGAACTGCTTGCGCTCCTGGACGTAGCCCTTGGCGTAGTCCAGGGCGCCCTGCGCGATGCCGAGCGCCTGGGCGGCGATCGTGATGCGGGTGTGGTCGAGGGTCTTCATCGCGGTGGCGAATCCGGTGCCCTCGGCGCCGATCATGCGGTCGGCGGGGATCCGGACGTTGTCGAGGTAGACCTCGCGCGTCGGGGAGCCCTTGATGCCGAGCTTCTTCTCGGGCGCGCCGAAGGAGACGCCCTCGTCGGACTTCTCGACCACGAAGGCGGAGATGCCCTTGGAGCGCTTCTCCGGGTCGGTGACGGCCATGACCGTGTAGTACTCGGAGACGCCCGCGTTGGTGATCCAGCGCTTGACGCCGTTGAGCACCCAGAAGTCCCCGTCGCGCACGGCGCGGGTCTTCATGCCCGCGGCGTCGGAGCCCGCGTCCGGCTCGGAGAGCGCGTACGAGAACATCGCGTCGCCCTTGGCGAGCGGGCCGAGGTACTTGGCCTTGAGCTCCTCGGACCCGGAGAGGATCACCGGGAGCGAGCCGAGCTTGTTCACGGCGGGGATGAGGGAGGAGGAGGCGCAGACGCGGGCCACTTCCTCGATCACGATCACCGTGGCGAGGGCGTCGGCGCCCGCGCCGCCGTAGGTCTCGGGCACGTGGACGGCGTGCAGGTCGCTGGCGACCAGGGCGTCGAGTGCCTCCTGCGGGAAGCGGGACTCCTCGTCGACCGCGGCGGCGAAGGGCATGATCTTCGCCTCGGCGAGCGCGCGGACGGACTCGCGGAGCATGTCGTGCTCCTCGGCCGGGCGGTACAGGTCGAAGTCGGCAGAACCCGCCAAGATCTCTCACTCCCCAGGTGGTGCGTGATGCTAACTACCGTTAAGTAACCCAAGCTTAGTGGCCCGGTCACGGATGGCGATATGGACCGCCTACGTGAGTTGCGTGACAGCGGTGCCGCGAGCGCCGGGTTCCTGGGGAACGTCCCCGCCGACGGGCCCGACTATGCTCAGTGGCCGCAAACGGCCCCGCACCTCTGGAGCACCCATGGCCCCCCTCAGGATCACTGTGATCGGCACCGGATACCTCGGCGCGACCCACGCCGCGGCGATGGCGGAGCTGGGCTTCGAGGTGCTGGGGCTGGACGTCGTCCCGGAGAAGATCGAGATGCTGGCGTCGGGCCGGGTGCCGATGTACGAGCCCGGGCTGGAGGAACTGCTGGCCAAGCACGTGGCCGGACTGCCGGGGTCGAGCGGGCGGCTGCGGTTCACGACCTCCTGGGAGGAGGTCGGCGCGTTCGGCGACGTCCACTTCGTGTGCGTGAACACTCCGCAGAAGCACGGCGAGTACGCGTGCGACATGTCCTACGTCGACTCCGCGATGGGCTCGCTCGCCCCGCACCTGACCCGCCCGGTCCTGGTCGTCGGCAAGTCGACGGTGCCGGTGGGCTCGGCGGAGCGGCTGGCCGCGAAGCTGGCGGAGCTCTCCCCGGCCGGCGCGGACGTGGAGCTGGCGTGGAACCCGGAGTTCCTGCGCGAGGGCTTCGCGGTGCAGGACACCCTGCACCCCGACCGGATCGTCGTCGGCGTCCAGGGCGAGCGCGGCGAGAAGCTCCTGCGGGAGGTCTACGCGACCCCCATGGGCGAGGGCACCCCGCTGGTCGTCACCGACTTCCCCACCGCCGAACTCGTCAAGACCGCGGCCAACTCCTTCCTCGCCACGAAGATCTCCTTCATCAACGCGATGGCCGAGGTCTGCGAGGCCGCCGGCGGCGACGTGGTCAAGCTGGCCGAGGCCATCGGCTACGACGAGCGCATCGGCGCGAAGTTCCTGCGCGCCGGCATCGGCTTCGGCGGCGGCTGCCTGCCCAAGGACATCCGGGCGTTCATGGCGCGCGCCGGCGAGCTGGGCGCCGACCAGGCCCTGACCTTCCTGCGCGAGGTCGACTCCATCAACATGCGCCGCCGCGGCCACATGGTGGAGCTCGCCCGCGATGCCGTCGGCGGCTCCTTCCTCGGCAAGCGCGTCGCCGTGCTGGGCGCCACCTTCAAGCCGGACTCCGACGACGTCCGCGACTCCCCCGCCCTGAACGTCGCCGGCCAGATCCACCTCCAGGGCGGCCAGGTCACCGTCTACGACCCCAAGGGCATGGACAACGCCCGCCGCGTCTTCCCCACCCTCGGTTACGCCGGTTCCGCCCTCGAAGCCGCCCGCGGCGCCGAGGTCGTCCTGCACCTCACCGAGTGGCGCGAGTTCCGCGACCTGGACCCCGCCGCCCTCGGCGAGGTCGTCACCGACCGCCTCGTCCTGGACGGCCGCAACGCCCTCGACCCGGTCCGCTGGCGCGCCGCGGGCTGGACCTACCGCGCCATGGGCCGGCCCCGCGCCTGACCGGCGGGTCCGGCGCGCACGCCCCCGGACCCGCACACCTGCCCCGTCCGCCCGCCCCGCCCCAGCCGCCCCGTCCGCACCTTTGCGGAACGCCCGGCCCCGCATGTCGTCACCGGATTGTTGGCCATGGCCACGCGGGGCGTACTCAATGGATCGCTAGACTCACCGCCGATGACCAGTACGAGCACGAGCAGCCCTGTCCGCCCCACCGCAGGCGCGCCGGGGCAGGCCCCGCGTGCCGGGCGGGGATCCTTCGACTCCGCCCTCCGGGGCCGCGCCGGCCGTCTGGCCATGGCGGGCTTCTGGCTGGCCACACGGACCCTGATGGTGGTCCTGCTGGTCGTGAACCTGCACGGCACCTCCTCGGTGCGCGTGGAGATCACCCAGACGTACAACAACTGGTACGACGTCCTCGTGACGGGCACGATGCCGCACGACGACGTGATGTGGCAGTACCCGCCGGCCGCCGCGGCGATCTTCCTCTCGCCCGACCTGCTGCCCTTCCTCAGCTACTTCCAGGCCTTCGTCGCCCTGACCGTGGTCTGCGACGCGCTGATCGCCATAGGCCTGGTGCGCGCCGCCCGCCGCTCCGACGGCAGCATGGCCGGCGCCGTGCTGTGGCTGACGACGCTGCCGCTGCTGCTGTCGCTGCCGTTCGGGCGCTACGACCTCCAGGTCACCCTGCTCGCCGTGGGCTCGCTGCTGTGCCTGCGCTTCCGCCGCAAGCTCGGCGGGGTCCTCGCCGGTGTCGGCGCCCTGGTCAAGGTGTGGCCGCTGCTCGCCCTGATCGGCACCCCGCGCGGCCGGACCACCCGTGACGCGGTCGTCTCGGCCGTGGCGGCCGGCGCCGTACTCCTCGCGGTCCTCGCGCTGTTCTTCCGCGACACCCTCGGCTTCCTGGGCAACCAGGGCAACCGCGGCATCCAGGTCGAGTCGCTGGGCGGCTCGGTCCTGATGTTCGGCAAGCTCGTCGGGGCCTGGTCCGGGAAGACCGAGGTCCGCTACGGCGCCTACGAGTACCTGGGCCCGTACGTCTCCAGCGTGGCCATGGCCTCCGTCGCCCTCACGGTCGTCGGCTTCGGCTGGCTGCTGCTGTGGCGCGTGAAGGCCCGGCGCTGGACGACGGCGACCCCGCTGGACGCGGCGCTGTGCGCCATCCTCGTCTTCACCATCACCAGCCGCGTGCTCAGCCCGCAGTACCTGATCTGGCTGGTCGGCCTCGCGGCCGTCTGCCTGACCTGCCGGCACACCACGCAGCGGCCGGTGGCCTGGCTGATCGTCGCCGCCACCGCGCTGAGCACCGCGATCTACCCGCTGACCTACGGCTCGGAGATCCTCCCGGGCACGGGCTTCGGCACCTTCCTGCTGTGCGTGCGCAACGGCGTGCTGGGCTACGCCGCCGTCTGGTCCTGCGTCCGCCTGTGGAAGGCGAGCGTCACGCCGGTGCCCGCGCCCCGGGCCCGGACCGCGGCCGAGCCCGGGGTCCCGGCGCGCGTCTGACCCCCGCCCCGGCCCCCGGTCCGGGAGCTCCGTGCGGGGCGGCCCGGTACTAGGACGTCTTGCGGTGCTGCGCGGCGCGCGCGGTGAACTCCGCGTCGCGCACCACCCGCTGGGCGTTGCCCCAGGTCAGCAGGGCCAGGTCGGTCTCCGACCAGCCCCGCTCCAGCAGTTCGGCGATCAGCCGCGGATAGCCCGAGGGATCGGTCAGGCCCGCCGGCCGCGGGACGCCCGGCTCGGCGCCGAAGCCGGCGCCCAGGCCCACGCAGTGCGGGCCCGCGACGGCCCGTACGTGCTCCACGTGGTCGGCCACCGCGTGCAGGGAGTCCCCGGTGAGCGCGGTGTCGAAGGTGACCATCGCCAGGCCCTCCGCGGCGCGCAGCGCGAGCAGCACCTCGTCGGTGACGTTGTCCGGGTGCGGGTTGAGCGCGGCCGCCGCCGTGTGCGAGATGATCACCGGCGCCTTGGAGGCCGCGGCGATCTGGCAGGCCGCCGCCGGCGAGCAGCCGGTGAGGTCGAGCAGCATCGCCAGCCGGTTCGTCTCGCGCACCACCTCGTGGCCGAAGGCCGTCAGGCCCTCCATGGCCCACGCGGCCCCGGCGGGCGCGAGGATGCGTACGCCCAGCGTGTGGAAGGCGCGCAGCGTGCCGAGCGAGTCCGTCAGCGTACGGCCGGGCACCGGGCCCAGGAACGAGGCGATGCGGCCGCGGTTGCGGGCGTCCGCCAGGTCGTCGGCGTTCAGGGCGAGGCAGAGGCTGTCGGGGTAGCGGCGCATCAGGGCCAGCGCCACGTCGATCTGTTCGAGCGTGTCGGACACCACCTGGTCCGTGGTCTCGGCCTCGCGCACCGGACCGGGCGGCACGAGCAGGGACCAGAACTGGGCACCCACTCCCCCGGCGCGCAGCCGCGGGATATCGGTGTCGACGCCCGTGTCGGAGGTGTCGATGTCGTGGTACGGGCTCTGGCGCAGGGTCCAGACGAGGGTGTTGCAGCCGTCCGCGACGGGATGGACGGACAAGAGTGCGGCGGCCCGGTCCAGGGCGCCCGGCATCGAGGTGGCGGGAGTGTCCTCGGCTCCGAGGGACCCCGGGCCCACGGGGGTCGCCGGGCTCGTTTGCGGTTCATCCTGCAGGTCGGCCATGACGTTCGCTCCGGTCTCGGCGGCAGTGCTCTATGAAAAGCAGCGGGAGAGAAGCAGGGAGATGTGGCCACCGTGACACGTGAGGCGCCGGAGGCGCCCGGCGGATGTGGCGTTCGGGTGTAACCAGCAGGTCAACCGGGTCGCCACAGCCGCCGGGCGGGCCGTTCAGGACACGGGGAGCACCGCGTTGGACGGGCCGCGGGAGGCCGACTCCGCGCGGGCCACCGCTTCGGCGTCGCGCAGCACGCGTACCGCGTTCGACCAGGTCAGCTTGGCCAGGTCGGCCTTCGACCAGCGGCGTGCCAGCAGTTCGGCGACCAGGTTCGGGTACCCGGCCACGTCGTCCAGCCCGGCCGGGGTGAAGGCGGTGCCGTCGTAGTCCCCGCCGATGCCGATGTGGTCGACGCCGGCCACCTCGCGCATGTGGTCCAGGTGGTCGGCGACCGTGGCGGCCGTGGCCACCGGGCGCGGGCGGCCCGCCTCGAACGCCCGGTGCAGTTCCATCGCGCCGGGGGTGGTGTCGAGGTGGTGGTAGCCGTGCGCCCGCAGGTTCTCGTCCGCGGCCAGGGTCCACTCGACGGCCGCGGGGAGGATGAACTTGGGCACGAAGGTGGCCATCGCGACCCCGCCGTTGGCCGGCAGCAGCTCCAGCACGTCGTCGGGGATGTTGCGCACGTGGTCGCAGACCGCCTGGGCCGAGGAGTGCGAGAAGACCACCGGCGCGGCCGAGACGGCGAGCGCGTCGCGCATCGTCGTCGCGGCGACGTGCGAGAGGTCCACCAGCATGCCGACGCGGTTCATCTCGCGGACGACCTCGCGGCCGAAGTCGCTCAGTCCCCCGTGCCGGGGCTCGTCGGTCGCCGAGTCCGCCCAGTCGATGGTGTCGTTGTGCGTGAGCGTCATGTACCGCACGCCCAGCTGGTGCAGGGCGCGCAGGGTGGCGAGCGAGTTGTTGATGGAGTGCCCGCCCTCGGCGCCCATCAGGGAGGCGATCCGGCCGTCCGCGCGGGCCGCCTCCATGTCGTCGGCCGTCAGCGCCCGCACCAGGTCGCGCGGGTAACGGTCGATCAGCTGGGAGACGACGTCGATCTGCTCCAGGGTGGCGCTGACCGCGTCGTCGCCCGCGTAGTCGGAGCGCACGTAGACCGACCAGAACTGCGCGCCGACCCCGCCGGCGCGCAGCCGGGGGATGTCGGTGTGCAGGTGGCCCTTCTGGTCCCGGCCGATGTCCCGCCGGTCCAGGTCGTAGCGCACGGTCTCGCGCAGCGCCCAGGGCAGGTCGTTGTGTCCGTCGACCACCGGGTACTCGGCGAGCAGTTCGCGCGCCGCGTCCAGGTGCCGGGCGGCGCCCGTCTCGCCCGCCGCGCTCACTTGCCGAATCCGAAGGACTCCTGGCCGGCGACCTTCGCGCGCAGCCGCTTGCCCTTCTCGGTGGCCTGGTCGTTCAGCTCCTGCAGGAAATCGCTCATGCGGGCCTGCAGCTCCGGGTCGTGCCCGGCCAGCATGCGTACGGCGAGCAGACCGGCGTTGCGGGCTCCGGCGATCGAGACCGTGGCGACGGGGATCCCGGCGGGCATCTGGACGATCGACATCAGCGAGTCCATGCCGTCGAGGTACTTCAGCGGGACCGGCACGCCGATGACGGGCAGCGGGGTGACGGAGGCGAGCATGCCCGGCAGGTGGGCGGCGCCGCCCGCACCGGCGATGATCGCCTTCAGGCCGCGCTCCGCGGCCCGGTCCCCGTACGCGATCATCTCGCGCGGCATCCGGTGCGCGGAGAGGACGTCGACCTCGTAGGGGATCTCGAACTCGTCGAGCGCCTGGGCGGCGGCCTCCATGACGGGCCAGTCGGAGTCCGAGCCCATGACGATGCCGATGACGGGAGCTGCTGCGGAGGTGCTCATGCGGTGATGGTTCCTCTGAGATAGCCGGCTGCGTGACGTGCGCGCTCCAGCACATCGTCAAGGTCGTCGCCGTAGGTGTTGACGTGGCCGACCTTGCGGCCGTGTTTCACGTCCTTGCCGTACATGTGGATCTTCAGCTGGGGGTCGTGGGCCATGCAGTGCAGGTACGCCGCGTACATGTCGGGGTAGTCCCCGCCGAGCACGTTGGCCATGACCGTCCACTTGGCCCGCGGGCGCGGGTCGCCGAGCGGGAGGTCCAGGACGGCCCGCACGTGGTTGGCGAACTGGGAGGTGATGGCACCGTCCTGGGTCCAGTGGCCGCTGTTGTGCGGGCGCATGGCCAGTTCGTTGACCAGGATGCGGCCGTCGGTGGTCTCGAAGAGCTCCACGGCCAGGTGGCCGGTGACCCCGAGCTCCTTGGCGATGCGCAGGGCCAGGGCCTGGGCCTCGCCCGCCAGCTCCTCGGAGAGGTTCGGCGCCGGCGCGATCACCGTGTCGCAGACGCCGTCCACCTGGACGGACTCCACGACCGGGTAGGCCACCGCCTGGCCGTGCGGGGAGCGCACGATGTTGGCCGCGAGCTCGCGGACGTAGTCCACCTTCTCTTCGGCCAGGACCGGGACGCCCGCCTTGAACGGGGCCTCCGCGTCCTGCTGCGTGCGGACGAACCACACGCCCTTTCCGTCGTACCCGCCGCGCACCGTCTTGAGGATGACGGGGAAACCGCCGACCTCTTCCGCGAAGGCCGCCGCGTCCGCCGGATCGCTGACGATCCGGTGGCGGGGGCTGGGCGCGCCGATCTCGTCGAGCTTGGCGCGCATCACCCCCTTGTCCGCGGCGTGCACCAACGCGTCGGGCCCCGGGCGGACGGGGATGCCGTCCGCTTCCAGGGCCCGCAGGTGCGCGATGGGCACGTGCTCGTGGTCGAAAGTGATCACGTCACAACCGCGCGCGAAGGCGCGCAGCGTCTCCAGGTCGCGGTAGTCGCCGATGACGACGTCGCTCACGACCTGGGCCGCCGAGTCCTGTGGGGTGTCACTGAGGAGCTTGAATCTGATGCCGAGGGGGATACCCGCCTCGTGGGTCATGCGGGCGAGCTGTCCGCCGCCGACCATGCCGACTACCGGGAACGTCACTCCACCAGAGTATCCGGCGGTATTCCGCCATCCGGACACGCCCCTGGCCGGTACCGGGTGCCCGTGGGGCGAGTGTGCCGTGCGTCGCACGGTGTCCGAAGGCGCAGACGGACCAACGGGGCGACACTTAACATGGGCGGGCCGAAGAAGAACGTGTGACGCCTCATACGGGGGGCCCGAGGGAACAGGACTGAAGCCTCATATGAGCGAGCCGGAGAACGGATCTGTCCTCGACCGCGTGCGGGCGCTCGCACGTGAGGTCGCCAGGTTCGGGGCCGTCGGCGGGCTGGGGGTCCTGGTCAACCTGGGTGTCTTCAACCTGATCCGCCACGTGACGGACCTCCAGGTGGTCCGCGCGAGCGTGATAGCCACCCTGGTGGCCATCACGACGAACTACCTGGGCTTCCGCTACTTCGCCTACCGGGACCGCGCGGACCGGACGGGTGCGGGCCGCACCCGTGAGCTGTCCCTGTTCATCGCCTTCAGCGCGATCGGGCTGGTCATCGAGAACGGCATCCTGTACGCGGCCACGTACGGCTTCCACTGGGACGGCCCGCTGGCCTCGAACTTCTTCAAGTTCTCCGGCATCGCCATCGCCACCGTGTTCCGCTTCTGGTCCTACCGGACCTGGGTCTTCAAGGCCCTGCCGGTGCCGGCCGCGGCCTCGCTGGTCGTGGAGCAGCGCGACGGACAGGCCGGGGCCCCGGCGCGGACCCCGGAAACCGCCGCGAACTGACCGGTACGCCCGTCAGCGGACCGTCTGCCGCGGTTCCGTGGGCGTCGGCGCGGTCCGGCTGAGGAACAGCGCGAACACCGGCGGCTGCGTCTGGAGCAATTCCAGGCGGCCGCCGTCCGCCTCGGCGAGGTCCCGGGCCACCGCGAGGCCGATGCCGGTGGAGTTCCGGCCGCTGATGGCCCGCTCGAAGATCCGGTTGCCGAGGTCCGGCGGGACGCCCGGCCCCTCGTCGGTGACCTCCAGTACGGCCTGGTTGCCGATCACGCGGGTCCGCAGCGCCACGGTGCCGCCCCCGTGCATGAGGGAGTTCTCCACCAGGGTGGCCAGGACCTGCGAGACCGCGCCCGGGGTGCCCACGGCCCGGATGCCGGTCTTCCCCGAACGCACGACGGCCCGGCCGGCGCTGCGGTAGGCGGGGCGCCACTCCTCCAGCTGCTGTTTGACGACCTCGTCCAGGTCGAAGGGGACCGCCGAGCCCGTCCGGGGGTCCCTGGAGTTCGTCAGCAGCCGTTCCACGACGTCGGTGAGCCGCTCCACCTGGGTGAGGGCGATCGTCGCCTCCTCCCGTACCGTCTCCAGGTCGTCGGTGACGGTGATCTCCTCCAGCCGCATCGACAGGGCCGTCAGCGGGGTCCGCAGCTGGTGCGAGGCGTCCGCGGCCAGGCGCCGCTCGGCGGTGAGCATCCGCCCGATCCGCTCGGCGCTGGAGTCCAGTACGTCCGCGACCCGGTCCAGCTCGGGGACCCCGTACCGCTTGTGCCGGGGCCGCGGGTCGCCCGATCCCAGGCGCTCGGCCGTCTCGGCGAGGTCGGTGAGCGGGGAGGCCAGCCGGTTGGCCTGGCGTACGGCGAGCAGTACGGCCGCGACGACGGCGAGCAGCGCGACGGCGCCGACCACGGCCAGGGTCCGCCCGACCTCCTTGGTGACGGTGGAGCGGGACTCCTCGACGACCACGACCTCGCCCTGCTCGCCGCGCGCCGTGCCCCGGATGACGCTGTCCTCGATCCGCCGGCCGACCTCGACCGGCTCGCGGCCGGGAACGGTGATCCGCGCGTACCGGCCCACGTCGAGCTGTTCGGCGAGCGCCTCGGCGTCGATGGGCTTCTTCTCCAGGACGCTGCCCTCGACGATGCCCACCAGCCGCAGCGCCTCGGACTCGATGCGGTCCTGGGCGCTGCTGGTGATGGTCCGGGTCTCCACGATGACGAGGGAGACGCCGAAGACGGCGATGACGACGAGCACCACGGCGAGCGTGGAGTTGATCAGACGGCGGCGCATGGCTTAGAGAATGCCCCAAAGGGGGCGGGGAAAGCTGCTCAGCTCTTCTCGAAGCGGAAGCCGACTCCGCGCACGGTGGCGATGTAGCGGGGGTTGGCGGCGTCGTCGCCGAGCTTCTTGCGCAGCCAGGAGATGTGCATGTCGAGGGTCTTGGTGGAGGACCACCAGGTGGTGTCCCAGACCTCGCGCATCAGCTGGTCGCGGGTGACGACGCGGCCCGCGTCGCGCACGAGGACCCGCAGCAGGTCGAACTCCTTGGCCGTGAGCTGGAGCTCCTCCTCCCCCATCCACGCGCGGTGCGATTCGACGTCGATGCGCACGCCGTGGGTGGCGGGGGCCTGGGCGGCCTCGGTGGCGCCGCGCCGCAGCAGGGCCCGGACCCGGGCGAGCAGCTCGGCGAGGCGGAAGGGCTTGGTCACGTAGTCGTCGGCGCCGGCGTCCAGGCCCACGACCGTGTCGACCTCGTCGGCACGGGCGGTCAGGACCAGGATCGGGAAGCCGTGGCCCTCGGCGCGCAGCCGGCGGGCGACCTCCAGGCCGTCCATGCCCGGCAGGCCCAGGTCCAGGACGACGAGGTCGACGCCGCCCTGCAGTCCCGCGTCCAGGGCGGTGGGGCCGTCCTCCCGGACCTCGACCTCGTACCCTTCCCGGCGCAGGGCGCGGGCCAGGGGTTCCGAGATGGATGCGTCGTCCTCGGCGAGCAGTACACGCGTCATGTGGGTGATGGTAGTCCGCGGCGGGGGAAAGAAGAGGCCCGCCCGCAGACCCCTGCCGAACTGGGCTTATGAACTACTAACGGCCTTCGAATGTACCCAGTTGGTTCCACGTCAACCTGTGATCCATATCTCAAGTACTTTCATATGCGGCACTGTCGTGTCGTATGGTGTCGAGACGCCTGATGCACTACCTCAGAGACTTTCGAGCCAAAACCAGCCGAAAGTCTCTGTTTCTGTCCTGATCGGACAGGCACTGTTGTCGCACCGCCCATTCCGGGCCGGATGACAGTGAATGACCTATGGGCCGGGCCCCTCGCGCGATGGTGCGCGACGGGGCGTGGATCCCGGTTACGGATGTTCCTTCGTCTCCGCCCGTCGGAGCGAGGCCCCAGGGCGTGGGGCCGGACACCCGCTGCCGGTACCGGCCACCCCTCACCGGGCGCTGTTGAGCTCACGAAGCCACGCGTCCCGAGCAAGCAAGGATCGACCATGGCTTCCAGCCTGACGAGGGACTCGGCGGGTACCGCCACCGAGAAGACCTTCCTCGGACACCCCAGCGGCCTCGCCTTCCTCTTCATGACGGAGATGTGGGAGCGCTACAGCTTCTACGGCATGCGCGCTCTTCTCGTGCTCTTCCTCGCCACCAACGTGGCCGACGGCGGACTCGGGATGAACGACGCGACCGCGGTCGCGATCTACTCCGTCTACAACGCGATGGTCTACCTGCTCGCCCTCCCGGGCGGCTGGCTGGGCGACCGCGTATGGGGTGCCCGCAAGGCCGTGGCTGTCGCCGGCGTCGTGATCATGACGGGTCACTTCCTGCTGGCAGTGCCCTCGTCCGTGTCGTTCTTCATCGGCCTGGCGCTCATCGCCGCCGGTTCCGGCGTGCTCAAGGCCAACATCTCCACGATGGTCGGCCAGCTGTACACCGACAAGAACGACCCCCGCCGTGACGGCGGCTTCACGATCTTCTACATGGGCATCAACCTCGGTGCCTTCGTCGCCCCGCTGACCATCGGCTGGGTCGGCCAGGAGGTCAACTGGCACCTCGGCTTCGCCATGGCCGGTGTCGGCATGGCCCTGGGCCTCGCCTTCTACTTCTTCGGCTTCCGCCACCTGAACCCGGTCTCGAACACGGTTCCGAGCCCGCTGAGCGCCGCCGAGAAGTCCTCCGTCCTCAAGAAGGGCCTGATCTGGCTCGGCGTCGCTGCCGCCGCCTACGCGATCATCGGCCTGGCCGGCATCTTCACGATCAACTACGCGCTGTGGCCGCTGACCATCGCCGGCCTGGTCCTCCCGGCCTGGGCGATCCTGCGGATCAAGCGCGACAAGGAACTCACCACCGTCGAGCGCTCGCGCATGTCGGCGTACGTTTGGTTCTTCGCCGCCGCCGCGATCTTCTGGGCGATCTACGACCAGACCGGCTCCACGCTGGCCCTGTTCGCGAAGGACAGCACGGACAGCACGCTGTTCGGCTTCAACTTCCCGGAGAGCTGGTTCCAGTCGCTGAACCCGCTGTTCGTGATGGCGCTCGCGCCCCTCTTCGCCATGCTGTGGGTCGCCATGGCCCGCCGCTCCAAGGAGCCGACCACCCTCGCGAAGTTCTCCTTCGCGCTGGTCATGATCGGTGTCTCCTTCGGCGTCATGATGCTGGCCCAGGGCCTGGCCACCGGTGACACGAAGGTCAGCCCGATGTGGCTGGTCGGCGTCTACTTCATCCAGACCGTCGGCGAGCTCACCCTCTCCCCCGTGGGCCTGTCGCTGACCACCAAGCTGGCGCCGCAGAAGTACGGCTCCCAGATGATGGGTGTCTTCTTCCTCGCCGTCACCGCCGGTGACTCGACCATCGCGCTGCTCCAGCTGCTCGGCGCCCCGACGGACACCCAGGGCTGGTTCGCCACGCAGGGCGTGCTCGCCGTCCTCGCCGGCATCGCGATCTACATGTACCGCAAGAAGGTCCAGCCGCTCATGGGTGGCGTGCACTGACGCACTCCCCCACAGGGCGACGGCCCGGCACGCCTTCCGGCGTGCCGGGCCGTCCCGTTTCCCCACGGGCCGCACCGAATTCCCGCACAGCCGGCCGCACCCCTGCCGACTTGCCGCCCGATCCCGGAATTACGGCATCACACCAACCGCCGGAAGTTAACCGGTAAATCAGGCGCCCTGCACCTCGGAACTAAATCCGACGAGGAAGGACTTGAATCCACAGCCGACCTTCGCGGCCCCACCGGTGGAGGTCCAGCCGCTGTAGTAGGTCCGGCGCACGACGTGCTCACGAGCGCCCTGCACCGTGTCACAGATGATCTTCGCGCGGTGCTGGGCTCCCGGGGCGAAGCGCCCGGAGCACCTGGACGTGACGTTCGGGCGGCCCAGACCGTCCATATCCGCGGTCGCCTTACAGCCACCGTCGATGCCGCCCGAGGCGGCGGCGGACGCGGCGGGAGCACCGACGACACCGAGGGCCGAGACAGCGGCCAGCGCGACAATTACAGACTTGAACTTCATTGTTTTTCCGTTCCCCGAGAGTAGTGCGCGCCAGGCCGAAGTCCGTCCGGTTCCGGTCGAGAACCACGACTCTGCCTGGCGTTGCTGAAGAACCTACTCGTCGGTTTCGATCCTCCGCAAGGATCTTTTTCCCGCCCTCCACTTCAATATTGATTTCGAATTCAACGTAAAAGTGGAATTCCTAATTCCATTCCATACGGAAAGCCGCGCGCACACGCCGGGAGGCGGATGCGCGCGGCTGCCGGGCGACGCGCGACGCGGTCCGGTTACCTCGTGCCGCGCAGGCGCCGCCACGGGGTGAAGGTGAACACCGCCGCGCCGAGCAGCATCACCGTGCCGGCGACCAGGGCCAGGGCCTTGATGCCGCCCTCGTCCTCCGCACCGGTCTCGGCGAGGTTGCCCGCGGAGGTGTTGCCCGTGGCGCCCGGCGAGCCGGCCGCGCCGCCCTCCTGGGCCGTGGTGTCCAGCTCCAGGGAGACCCCGGTGCTGGTCGCGGTGCAGGGCACCACGATCGGGGCGGCGCCCGGCGCCATGACGACGTCGATCGTCATCGCGTCGGGACTCAGCGTGGCCTTGCCGGTCTTGCCCGGCTTGTAGCTGCCGGTCATATCGCTCAGCGTGACCGGATCGCCCGCACCGATCGGGGCGGTGTTGGCGGGGCCGGTGACCTTGACCGAGCCGGTGTCACCGCCGCCGATCTTGATGTTCATCGAGGGCTTGAGGGCCCCCGCCGGCAGCGCCGCCGGGCTCTTCATCGCCCCCTTGGCGGTCTTGACGGTCAGGTCGTAGCTGCCGCCGTTCTTCTTGGCGTTCACTGTCACCGGGGTCTTGATGCCCCCGGGGAGGAAGGCGCCGCAGTCGTAGGCGACCTCGACGGCCTTGCCCGGGAAGTCGGTCTGACCGCCGCCCCCGCTGGTGGTGTTGCCGGTGGTGGACGGGGTACCGGTGGTGGCCCCGGTGGTCCCGCCGCCGCCCTCGGTGACCTTGATGGTGACGCCGACCCCGACCGCCTCCTGCGGAGTGCAGTGGGTCAGCAGGCCGCTGAAGTCCACGTCGTACTTGTCGGGCGAGATGGTGACGTCCCCGGCCTTGGTCAGCTTCAGCTTGCCCTTCATGTCGGACAAGGTCATCGGCGCCTTCTTGGGGATGGGCGGGTTGGTCTTCGTCCCCTCCATCTTCAGCTCGCCGCTCTGCGCCCCGCCGATCTTCGCGTAGCCGATCGGCTTGAGGCTGTTGGCGGGCAGGTCCATCAGGTCGGTGTTGTTCGAGGCCGGCTTGACGGTCTTCCAGACCACCTCGATCTCGTCACCCACCTTGGCGGTGGCCGGGGCCGTGATACCGGCCGTGGTCGTGCCCTCGACCGGGCCGCCACCGCCTGCCGGCGGAATGCACTTCACCTTGTAGGAGACCTCGGCCGCCTGGGCGGGGCCAGCCGCCAGCAGGATGCCCGCGCCGCCGAACAGCAGCGCGATCGCGGCCGCGCTCACCCTCCGTTGGGTCCTCACGATTGTCCCTTCGTCGTCGGACTGTTCTCAGACGGTGCGGACGCCTGTGGTGCATGTGATGCAGATGGTGTCTGTGGTGCTGATGGCGCTGATGGCGCTGATGGCGCTGATGGCGCTGATGGTGCAGATGGTGCTGGTGATTCGGGTGGTGCGGTTGGCCCCGGCGCGCTGTCCGGGGTGAACCACGGCAGTACCGCCGTGGTGGTCTGTGGGGGTACGGGCGCGGCTCCCGGCCGGGCCGGTGCGGGTCCTCGTACGGGGCCTCGCGCGGGGCCCCGTACCGCCGCGACCCGCGGCAGCCGGGCGGTCACCGCCGTCGCCGCGTCGGGCAGCCGGGAGCCCCGGTGGCGGCCGCCGGCGGGCTCGCGCGGGCGGACCTTGTCGACGACGGCCATGCCTATGCGGAACACCGCGGCGGGGATCACCACGAGGAGCAGGCCCCAGAACAGCAGCACCCCGTACGGGCGGTCCACGCCCCAGGGCTGCGTGGCCACGACCGTCTCGCCGTACTTGAGGGAGACCGTGTAGTCGCCGTGGGCGCCCGCGGACAGGGCCGCGTTCAGGGAGATCTCCGCCTTGCCGCCGGGCGGGATCGTGCCCTTCCAGCGGACCTCCTCCCAGATCGGCGCGAACACCCCGTGGGCGGTGCCGAGCTGGAAGACCGGGTCCTTGACCGGCGCGGAGCCGAGGTTGCCGACGGTCACCGTGAACTTGCGGCTGGGCGGGGCGCCGAACCAGGTCAGCACCCCGTCCTCGCCCTTGAGCCGGACCCCGGTGAGCATCGCGAGGCGGGCCGTGCCGCCCTCGGCGGGCAGCTCGGCCACCGGGTGGTCGGTGATCTTCAGCGGGGCCGCGACCGTGGACTGGTCCCCGTTGACGGAGGTGACGTTGACGACGCAGGGGCAGGGCTTGGGCGGGGCGACCACCGGGAGCTGGGCGGAGAAGTGCCCGTCGTCGGCGACCGAGACGGCGATCCCGTCGGCGTTGGCGCAGCTGTTGGTGCCGCCGATCATGTTCTGCCCGCAGACCAGCAGCATCACCATCGTCTTGGGCCGCCAGCCGGTGCCGGTGACGGACAGCTCGGTGCCCTTGGCCGCCTCCTTGAGCGAGAGCGCCACGGCGGGCTTGGCACCGTCGTCCGCGGCGGCATGGCCCACCGGGAACAGCGCCAGCACGCACAGGGCGAGCCCCGCCAGCCCCGCGCATCCCGCCGAGGCGAGGGCCCTGATCCTGCCGCCGCGTCCGGCCTTGGCGCTCACCTGGATGCTCCCGTCAACTCGTGGTCCGGTGCTGTGGCTTGTTCGGGTACGGCACTTCCGTGCGGCGGCCCGTGCCGGTCGTCGGCCCGGGTCCGCCGTTTGCGTACGAGCAGCAGCGCGGCCCCCGCCGTCCCGCCGAGGCCGAGCAGCCCCAGCCCGGTCCAGCCGGCGATCCCCCAGGGCACGAACCACGCCGAGGCCCCGCCGGTGGCGCGGGCTCCGCCGGGGGCGGTGACGGTGAGGGTCAGGGCGACCCGGTCGAAGACCGGGGCGCCGGGCCAGGGTTCGCTCAGCTCCACCCGCTGGCCGGGCAGCACCTCGACGGGCAGGGTGCGGGCGCTGCGGCCCGCGACCTCGCCGAAGGTGCCCTCGGCGCGGATGGACAGCTCGGGCGCGAGCGCCACGTTGCCCCGGTTGACCAGGGTGTAGGCCACCCGGGCGGAGGCTCCCTTGCCGTGCACGGAGACGTCCTCGACGGTGAGCGCCGCCAGCGCCGGGCCGCCGACCCGCAGGTGGACCCGTACGCCCACCTCGCGGCCGGCCTCGGTGGCGACGACGGCGGCCGGATGGTCCCCGGGCGGCGAATCTGCCGGCACGGTGACGGTGAAGGGGACCACCGCGCGGGTGTGCGCCGGGACCTTGACCGTGGTGCCCGTGCCGAAGCTGATCCACAGGCCGGCGCCGGTCGACTCGCTGGCCGATCGCACCGCGAAGGCGCCGCCCGCCGTGTTGTAGGCGTCGGCCCCGCGCAGGGTGACGGTGTGCTCCTGGTCGCTGGTGTTGTCCAGGGCGAGGCGGTCCTCCAGCACGGTGCCGGAGGTGCCCGCCAGGTAGAAGTACGGGCGGGCCCCGGCCCTGGGCGCCGCCGCGGGCGCGCCGCCGGAGACGGGCTCGGCCGTCCAGCCGGGCTCGTCGGCCGCGGCCGGGGAGACCGCGGCGCCCTGGAGCAGGGCGGCGGCCGCGGCGGCGGCGGCGAGCAGGAGCGCGCCGAACCGCCCGGGCGCGGCGGGGCGGCCGGGCATGCCGGGGCGGCCGGGCGCGGCGGGGCCTCGGCGGGTGGACCGGCCGGGAGCGCCGGAAGCGTGGGGCGGGGGCATGACCGGGGCCGCTCCGTTCAGGACCGGGCCCGCTGGCCGCGCCGGGTCAGCCAGAGCACGCCGGCGGCGCCGGAGAGCAGCACGGTGGCGCCGAGGGTGCCCAGGGCGATGGCGGAGTCCTCGGGGCCGGTCTGCGGGAGCGTGCCGCCCGTGGAGTCGGAGCCGGAGCCGGACTGCGCGGTGGCTCCCCCGGTTCCCTCCACCTCCAGCTCCAGGGAGGGCTTGGGGTTGTTGCCGGCGGTGCAGGTGGTGGTCGTACCCATCGCCTTGATCGTGAGGACGCCCGGGGTGAAGGTGACCTTGCCGCTCTTCTTGGGCGTGTAGGTGCCCGAGAGGTCGGTGATCTTGATGGGTGTGTTGGCGGGCGCGGCCTCGGGGTTGGGCGGACCGGACACCGGGACCGAGGCCTTCTCCGCGCCGTCGACGAGGATGACCGCGCTCGGGCTCATCGCGCCCTTGCCGAGCTCGATGGGGCTGGAGGAGACGCCCTTCTGGAAGGTCATCGTCAGCTTGTAGCCGCTGCCCTCCTTGACGGCCTTGATGTCGATGGGCGAGACCGCCGACTTGTCCCCGATGGGGGTCTTGCAGTCGTACTGGACGTCGATCACAGCGGCTTGGGCTGCGGGGGCGGCCAGCAGTACCGCCGTTCCCGCCAGCGCGGAGGCCAGCGCGAGCGCGGTGGAACGTTTCCGGTCGGACACCTTCGTCTTCCCCTCGAACCTTGGGCCACAAGTTACTGACGGCACATCAGATTGGTGGCTCAAGGTACGCCCGGGGCCTTACGGAGGGAAGACAAAGGACAGCGCCGGATCAACGGCCCTTCCGCGGGGCGGGGGCCGCGGCGACGCTGTCCCTGTACGTGCCGGTTCAGACCGCCTTGCGGCCCTTCTGCCAGACGGCCGAAACCAGCGGTACGCCCGGCCGGTAGGCGAGGTGGACGTGACTGGGGGCGTCGAGCAGGACCAGGTCCGCGCGGGCTCCGGGGGTGAGGGCGCCGATGTCGCTCCGGCGCAGGGCACGGGCACCGCCGGCGGTGGCGGACCACAGGGCCTCGTCCGGGGTCATCCGCATGTCGCGGACGGCGAGGGCGATGCAGAACGGCATCGAACTCGTGTAGGAGGAGCCGGGGTTGCAGTCCGTGGACAGGGCGACGGTGGCGCCGGCGTCGATGAGCCCGCGGGCGTCGGGCCACTGGGCGCGGGTGGAGAACTCGGCGCCGGGCAGCAGCGTGGCGACGGTGGTGCCGGCCGCCTGGACGAGGGCGTCGACGTCGGCGTCGGTGAGGTGCGTGCAGTGGTCGGCGGAGGCGGCCTCCAGCTCCACGGCGAGCTGCACGCCGGGGCCGTAGGACAGCTGGTTGGCGTGGACGCGCGGGATCAGCCCGGCGGCGGCGCCGGCGGTGAGGATCGCGCGGGCCTGGTCGCCGTCGAAGGCGCCCTTCTCGCAGAAGACGTCCACCCAGCGGGCGTACGGGGCGCAGGCGTTCAGCATCTCGCCGGTGACGAGGTCCACGTAGCCGGCCGGGTCCTCGGCGTAGTCCGGGGAGACGATGTGCGCGCCGAGGTAGGTGACCTCCTCGGTGTGCGCGGCGGCGATGCGGAGAGCTCGTGCCTCGTCCTGGACCGTGAGGCCGTACCCGGACTTCGTCTCGAAGGTGGTGGTGCCCTGGCGGCGGGCCTCGTCGAGGTGACGCACCAGGTTGGCCTCGAGCTCGGCGTCGGAGGCGGCGCGGGTGGCGGCGACGGTGGTGCGGATGCCTCCGGCGGAGTAAGCGCGGCCGGACATGCGGGCGTTGAACTCGGCGGTGCGGTCGCCCGCGAAGACGAGGTGGGAGTGGGAGTCGACGAAGCCGGGGATGGCGGCGCGGCCTTGGGCGTCGAATCCTTCGTCCGCCGCCGGGACCTCGGCGGCTGCGCCGACCCAGGCGATGCGGTCCCCGTCGATGACGACGGCCGCGTCCTGGATCAGGCCGAGGGGGGTGCCGTCGCCGAGGGCGGGGTCGTTGGTGACGAGGCTGCCGATGTTGGTGATGGCGGTGGTGGTCATGAGTCCTCGGGTGGTCGAGTGGTTGTGTTCCCCCGCCCCGCCCCTTCCCGAACCCGGGGGCCGGCCCCCGGACCCAGCGCCTCAAACGCCGGCGGGGCTGGATTTCC
>NZ_JBSGXB010000105.1:0-22476 GCF_053609185.1 Streptomyces sp. NPDC054956
CAGCCCCTCCGGCGTTTGAGGAGCGGGGGTCCGGGGGCTGGCCCCCGTGCGGCGGCGCCGCACCTGGTAACCGTCACCCCGGCCAGGGGCACGCCGACCGGGTGGACTGGCCGGCCCGCCGATAGCGCCGCAGCTGGCGCGGCCAGCCGCCTCGCCGCCGGCCTCCGCTGCCCGGCAGGTCTGCCCGAGGCCGGCCAGGAGGGCCGGGCGGGCCTGCCCGAGGCCGGGCGGGAGGGCCCGGCGGGCCTGCCCGTAGCCGGCTGGGAGGGCTCCGTAGGCCTGCCCGAGGCTGGCTGGGAGGGTCCGGCAGGCCTGCCCGAGGCCGGCCAGGAGGGTCCGGCCTCCGAAGCAGGCCGGGAGGGCCCGGCAGGCCTGTCCGAAGCAGGCCGGGAGGGCCCGGTAGGCCTGCCCGAGGGCGGCGGGTCAGGCCGGGAGGGGCTCCGGGGTGGCCGGGCGGCGGCGGATGATCATGGCCATCAGGGCGGCCATCGCGCACAGCGCGCCCGACGCGTACCAGACGGGGTCGTACGAGCCGAAGGCGTCGCGGGCCAGGCCGCCGAGGAAGGCCACCAGCGCCGCGCCGATCTGGTGCGAGGCCAGGACCCAGCCGAAGACGATGGCGCCGTCCTCGCCGTAGTGCTCGCGGCACAGCGCGATCGTCGGCGGGACGGTCGCGACCCAGTCCAGGCCGTAGAAGACGATGAAGAACACCATCGGCGGGTGCACGGACGGGGCCAGCAGCATCGGGAGGAAGAGCAGCGAGACCCCGCGCAGGGCGTAGTAGACGGCGAGGAGGCGGCGCGATTCGAAGCGGTCCGTCAGCCAGCCGGAGAAGACGGTGCCGATCACGTCGAACACGCCGATCACCGCCAGCAGTCCGGCCGCCGCCGTCACCGGCATGCCGTGGTCGTGGGCCGAGGGCACGAAGTGGGTCTTGACCAGCCCGTTGGTCGAGGCCCCGCAGATCGCGAAGGTTCCCGCCAGCAGCCAGAACGGTCCGGTCCGGGCCGCCTTGGCGAGTACGGTCACCGCCCGGCGGGCGGCTCCCGGGACGGGCGCCGGCTTGGCCGCGTACGTGCCGCCGTACGGGGCGAGCCCGATGTCCGCCGGGTGGTCGCGCAGCAGCAGCCAGACGAAGGGCACCACGGTCAGGGCCGCCAGCGAGACGGTCACCGACGCCGGGCGCCAGCCGTGGTTCTCCACCAGCCAGGCCAGCAGCGGCAGGAAGATCAGCTGCCCGGAGGCCCCGGCGGCGGTCAGGATGCCGGTGACCAGGCCGCGCCGGGCGACGAACCAGCGATTGGTCACCGTCGCCGCGAAGGCCAGCGCCATCGAGCCGCTGCCCAGGCCGACCAGGACGCCCCAGTACAGGACCAGCTGCCAGGAGGTGGTCATCCACACCGTGGCCACCGAGCCGCCGGCTATGACGGTCAGGGCGACCGCGACCACCTTGCGGATGCCGAAGCGGTCCATCAGCGCGGCGGCGAACGGCGCGGTGATCCCGTACAGCGCGAGGTTCACGGAGACGGCGAGGCCGATCGTGCCGCGCGACCAGTCGAACTCCTCGTGCAGCGGCTCGATGAGCAGTCCGGGGAGGGAGGCGAACGCGGCGGCGCCGATGATCGTCACGAAGGCGACGGCCGCGACGAACCAGGCGCGGTGGACGCGGTGCGGCCGCCGCCGCGGCGCGCCGGCGGCCGCGGGGCCGGGAGCGGGCGTCGGTGCGGGCGCCGATGCGGGCGTGGGGGAGGGGCCGTGGCCGGGTGCTGTCTGCGTCACGACGACAGTTTCCGGCCGCGGGACCCCCGGACGACAGTGGCCTGACCGACACCCTTCGATATGATCGGGCCATGGAGACCCGCGCGCACCGTGGCCACCGCGTCGTCGTACTCGCCCTCGCCGGGCTGCTGCCCTTCGAGCTCGGCATCCCGCACCGGATCTTCGGCCGGGCCCTGGACCCTTCCGGGCGGCCGCTGTACGAGATCCTCACCTGCGGGCTCGCCCCCGGACGGGTGCCCACGGACGCCGACTTCGACATCCACGTCGAGCACGGCCCGGAGCTGCTGGCCACGGCCGACACGGTCGTGGTCCCCGCCTCCTACGAGCTGGGCCCGGTCCACGAGGAGGGCCGGCTCACCCCCGAACTCGAGGCCGCGCTCGCGCACATCAGGCCCGGCACCCGGCTCGTCTCCATCTGCACGGGCGGCTACGTGCTGGCCGCCGCCGGATACCTCGACGGCCGCCGGGCCACCACCCACTGGGCCTCCTCGGACCACTTCCAGACGACGTTCCCCGCCGTACTGGTCGACCCGGGCGTGCTCTACACCGACGACGGGGACGTGCTCACCTCCGCCGGAGTCGCCGCCGGCATCGACCTGTGCCTGCACATCGTGCGCCGCGACCACGGCGCGGCCGTCGCCAACGACGTGGCCCGGCGCACCGTGGTACCGCCGCACCGCGAGGGCGGGCAGGCGCAGTTCATCGAACGCCCGGTGCCGCGCCCGCAGCGCTCCGCCACCACGGCGGCCCGCGCGTGGGTACTGGACCGGCTGCACGAACCGCTGCGGCTGACCGACCTGGCACGGCAGGAGGCCATGTCCGTACGGACCTTCACGCGGCGGTTCCGCGAGGAGTCGGGGCTCAGCCCGGGCGAGTGGATCGTCGGGCAGCGGGTGGAGCGGGCCCGCTCGCTGCTGGAGCGGACCGACCTGCCGATGGAACAGGTGGCGCGCGAGACGGGCTTCGGGACGGCGCAGTCGCTGCGCAAGCACGTACAGGCGGCGCTCGGCGTGAGCCCCACGGCCTACCGGCGGACGTTCCGGGAAACGGGGACGGGCGGCGGGGCCGGTGCGGGCCCGAGCGGCGGCATTCAGCCATCTCCTGATGGGACATCAGATGCTGCGGGGTCCGTGCATTGACTTATCCCGCCGCCCGCTCGTGAATGGCCCCCAGTCGGGGTACGGGATCGCAGGGGGCGGACAGTGCGGACATCGGCGCGGAGCAGGGGATGGTCGGCGGCCGTCGGCATGGCCGTGCTGGCCGCCGCGACCGGGGGCGCGCTGAGCTCGCCCGCCTCCGCCGAAGGAGAGCCGCCCCCGGGCCAGGTTCCGGGCCAGGTGGAGTTCCCGACGCACTGCCTGCCGCCCCAGGAAGCCGGGCTGCCGCCCGCCGACGGGCCCACCACGGCCCGGATCACCATCGACGACCCGGCTCCGCGCGTGGGCGACACCGTCACCGTGACCTACCAGGTGACCAGGACCCCGGCCGTGAACCCGCTCGCCGTCGACCTCCCCGCCGACGTGCTCACCCCGACCGGGCGGATCGTGCTCGGGGGCGCGCAGAGCGGTGAGGTCACGGTCGTCGGAGCCAAGCGCAACGACCCCGTCAAGGCGGGCGAGTCGCTGCCCGCCGTCACCATGACCGGCACCTTCACCGTCACCGCGCCCGGTGAGATCACCCTTGCCCCCGGCGGCTACACCCTGCACACCGGGCACCTGCTCGACCTGGACACCACCTGTGCCGCCGCCGGGGCCCCGGCGGCGGATCCGTCCCCCGATCGGTCTCCGGATTCCTCGCCGTCGCCGTCACCGTCCGCTTCCCAATCCCCGTCCCAGCCCGCACCTTCGTCCCCGCCCCCGGTCGCGCAGCGACTCACCGCCACCCCGCTGGCGACGGCCAACCTCCGCTCGGTCGCACTGGGCACGGCGGCGGGCGGGCCCGGCGCCAAGGTCAAGGTCACCGGCACCGGCTTCGCCCCCGGCGCGGCCGTCACCGTGGCCGGCCGGGCCGGGGCGGCCGAGACCGCCGACCGGGTGTCGGCGAAGGCCGACGAGCTGGGCGTGGTCCTGGCGGAGCTGGCCGTGACGGACAGGGCGACCACCGCCGTCGTCGCGTACGAGGGCGCGGCCTGGTCGCCTGCCGCCGGCTCCGGGCCGGCCGCGTACACGGTGATCGGAACCGCCCCGACGCCGCCCGGCACCCAGAAGGTGACGGCGGTCGTGGAACAGGGCGAGCTGGGCCTGACCCAGGAGGGCGCGGCGGTGACCCTGGGCGCGGTCCCGTACGGGGACGGCGGCGCGGCCGCCGGCCGGATCGGCACCGTCACCGTCAAGGACGCCCGGGGCGGGCCGGCGGGCTGGACGCTGATCGGCAAGGTCACCGACTTCACGGGCGCGGGCGGGGTCCGCATCCCGGGCGCCTCCCTCAGCTGGACCCCCTCGTGCACGGCGGCGCCCGGCAGCCCCAGCGCGTGTACGCCGGGCAGCGCGGGTGTCGTCGGGCCGGACGGGGCCGTCCTGGCCTCGACCCGTGACGCCGCGCTCGTCGGGGGCACCTTCACGATCGACGCCACGGTCACCCTCCGGGTCCCCCCGTACACCCCGCCGGGCGCGTACACGGCGGTGCTGACCTTGACCCTGTCGTGACCTGCCCCGCCGCCCGGGTCCCGCCGCACGGGCTGGACTTTCCAGCCCCTCCGGCGTTTGAGGAGCGGGGGTCCGGGGGCGGGCCCCCGGCAACGGCGCCGCACGCGGCAAGGCGCATCGTCGGGGTCCTCGTCGCCGCCACGCTGGCCGCGCTCGGGACCCTGCTCCTCTGCCCCGCCGGGACGGCAGAGGCCGCGGACAACGGGCAGTGGTCCGTGCTGCCCGCCGCCAACAAGCTCGGGCAGCGCCCCTACTTCTACCTCTCCGCCGCCCCCGGCCAGGCCGTCTCCGACACCGTCACCGTCTCCAACCGCACCGACCGGCCCCGCACCTTCCGCCTCTACGCCGCCGACGCCTACAACACCGCCCGCGACGGCGGCTTCGCGCTCCGCGGCCCCGACGAGCCGCGTACGGCCACGGCCGCCTGGGCCGTGCTGGAGCGGGAACGGATCACCGTCCCGGCGAGGACGGCCGTCGGCGTCGGGTTCACCGTCGCCGTCCCCGACCGGGCCGAGCCCGGGGACCACCCCGGAGCCATCGTCGCGCTGGAGGACCGGGCGGAGGCCACGGCCGCGCAGGGGATCGGGCTGCAGCAGGCCGTCGCCGCCCGGGTCTACCTGCGGGTCACCGGGCCCACCGCCCCGGCCCTCGCCGTCGAGGACCTCCGCACGACGCCTCGCGGCGCCGCCGGCGCGGAGATCTCGTACACGCTCCACAACCTCGGCAACGTCACCCTGAAGCCCCGCGCCGTCGTCACCGCCTCCGGGACCCTCGGCCGGCCCCTCCTCTCGCGGACCCTCACCGGACTGCCCGCCGAGCTGCTGCCCGGGCAGCGGGTCCGGCTCGAAGCCCGCTGGGAGCACCCGCCCGCTCTGGAATGGGCCGAGGTCACGGTGGCCGCCGGAGCCGAGGGGACCACCTCGCGGGCCACCGCCGCACATGCCGCGCACCCCGCCCTGAACCGGCTGCTCGCGGCCGCTCTCGCCCTCGTGGCGGCGGCCTGGTCGGCGCTGGGAGCCGCATCGGGGAGAATGGCCCGTATGAGCGATCGTTCCCCCGAGACCACCAGCCCGCACCGTGCGGGCTTCGCCTGCTTCGTCGGCCGTCCCAACGCGGGGAAGTCGACCCTGACCAACGCGCTCGTGGGTACCAAGGTCGCGATCACCTCCAACCGGCCGCAGACCACCCGCCACACGGTCCGCGGCATCGTGCACCGCCCCGACGCCCAGCTCGTCCTGGTCGACACGCCCGGCCTGCACAAGCCGCGCACCCTGCTCGGCGAGCGCCTCAACGACGTCGTGCGCGCGACCTGGTCCGAGGTCGACGTCATCGGCTTCTGCCTGCCCGCCGACCAGAAGCTCGGCCCCGGCGACAAGTTCATCGCCAAGGAGCTCGCGGGGATCAAGAAGACCCCCAAGATCGCCATCATCACCAAGACCGACCTCGTCGAGTCCAAGGCCGTGGGCGAGCAGCTCATCGCCGTCCACCAGCTCGCCGAGGAGCTGGGCTTCGAGTGGGCCGAGATCGTCCCCGTCTCGGCGGTCGGCGACAGCCAGGTCCAGCTGCTGGCGGACCTGATCGCGCCGATGCTGCCGGAGAGCCCGCCGCTGTACCCCGAGGGCGACCTCACCGACGAGCCCGAGATGGTCATGGTCGCGGAGCTGATCCGCGAGGCCGCGCTGGAGGGCGTACGCGACGAGCTCCCGCACTCCATCGCGGTCGTCGTCGAGGAGATGATCCCCCGGGAGAACCGCCCGGCGGACCGCCCCCTGCTCGACATCCACGCGAACCTCTACATCGAGCGGCCGAGCCAGAAGGGCATCATCATCGGCCCGAAGGGCGCCCGCCTGAAGGAGGTCGGGATGAAGTCGCGCAAGCACATCGAGGCGCTGCTCGGCACCCCCGTCTTCCTCGACCTGCACGTGAAGGTCGCCAAGGACTGGCAGCGCGACCCCAAGCAGCTCCGCAAGCTCGGTTTCTAGGGGCTTCTCAGAGCCGCCGCACCTTCACCGCGTTGTCCGTACGGGTCCCGGGTCGGCCGTCAGGCCGGTTCTGGACCCGTACGTGTTCCTCCGCCAGCAGCACCTCCCAGGCGCCGGCCTCCAGCTCCAGCTGGGCGAGGACCTCGCCGGGGGTCGGCATGGCCATCTCCGGGCGGTCCTCCTGCCAGGGGGCCCAGCCGGCGTGGCCGACGACGAGCAGGATCCCGCCGGGGGCCACGGCCGCGGCGGCCCGGCGCAGGATCCGGTCGCGCGGGAAATCTCCGAAGGTGTGCAGGAAGCAGGCGGAGACCAGGTCGTACTCCCCGGCCGGGAAGGACTCCGCGAGGTCGTGCCGCTCCCACGCGGTGCGGTCCGCGACCCCGGCCCCGGCGGCGTGGGCCGCGGCCCGCTCCAGGGCCACCCCGGAGATGTCCGTCCCGGTGACGTGCCAGCCCTTGAGCGCGAGCCACACGGCGTCGCCGCCCTCGCCGCAGCCGAGGTCCAGGGCCCGCCCCGGAGCGAGCGAAGCGACTTCCCGCGCCAGGGCGGCGTTGGCCTCGCCGCTCCAGACCTTCTCGCTCTCGCGGTAGCGGGAGTCCCAGTACTCCTCGCCCGCGAAGCCCTCGCTCGCGGGGGACTGCTGGTGGTTCTCGTGCGCCATGGCGGCCTCTTCCGGTCGGTACGGATCCCTGCGCCCCGATGCTCCGCCCGCCCACCGCCACCCACCAAGAAACGTTGCCGTTCCAGCAACCTCACCCCACCGCGGGCCGGCCCCGCCGGATCACAACGGGCGGTCCGCGATCAGGGCCGTGCCGACCGGGCGGAAGCCCAGGCGGGCGTAGACGCGGGCCACGGACTCGTCGCCCGCCGAGAGGAAGACCGTGCGGGCTCCGTGCGCCAGGGTGTCCGCGACCAGGGCCGCCGTCACTGCCAGGGCCAGGCCCTGGCGGCGGGCCGAGGGGAGGGTGCCGACGCCGACGACCTCGGTGACGTCGCCGACCGGGATGTACTGGCCGGAGCACAGGACCACGCCGTCGCGTTCGGCCGCCGCCAGGGCGGTGCGGCCCGACTCGATCATCCGCGCGACCCGGATCCGGCGGCCCTCCGAGGCCGGGTCCCGCTCCGCCACCGCGAGCTCCGCCGGGCCCGCCTCGCCCACCGCCGTGCCGGGCTCGGCGAAGGCCAGCGCCGGCACCGTCACGGCCGCGCGCAGCAGCGGGTCGGTCGCGCCGAAGACGCGTACGTCCGGATGCACGGGAAGCCGTACCGCCGAGGGGTCCAGCACCATCAGGGGGTGGGCGTGCACGTTCAGCCCGGCCGCCTCCGCCGCGGCACGCAGCGAGGGTGTGGTTTCGGCCACCCACTCGAAGGACTCGGGGACCTTCAGCTCGCGCTGCCGGGCCAGCACCCGCTCCACGTCCGCCACCGAGACCCCGCCGGCCGAAGCGGCGCCGAGCGCGGGCCGCGCGTAGTACGGCCAGCCGTCGCTCTCCTGGACGAACAGGGTCAGCGGGCCGAACTCCTCGGCCCGCGCCCCGCCCATCCGGGGTGCCGCGTCGTAGTAGCGCTCGAGCTCGGGCAGGCAGGCGGAGACGTCGGATGCGCCGGAATCAGTGATCATTCCGCCATCCAAGCAAGCGGGGTGCGGCTAGGCACCTTCTTTCAGGACCCGCGAGATCAGCGAGCGCTGCGCCTCCGACAGGTTCGGGTCCGCGCAGAGCACCGTCCGGCCGTCGATCGTGATCCGGTACGAGAACCCGTCCCGGATCCGGTCCGCCGGATCCCCCGGCGGACCGGGCCGCAGGGCCAGCTGCGCCAGGGCCTGCCACTCGGCCTCGTCGGGCAGGCCCGAGGTGTCCACCTCGGCCCGTCGCTCGATCCCCGCGAAGCCGCCCGTCCGCACCACCTGAATCCGCATGACCGCCTTACTACCCCAACCCGACCGCCGACCACGCCTTCTGCAGCGCCTGGTGCTCCGCACCGCCCTCGCCGTACCGGGCCACGGCCGCGGCCGTCGTCAGTGCGGCGAACCGGGCGAAGTCCGCCTTCGGGGCGAGCTCCCCGCCGGTCAGGGTGTCGTACCAGATCTGCCCGGCCCGCTCCCAGGCCTTGCCGCCGAGCTCGGACGCCACGATGTAGAAGGCGTGGTTGGGGATGCCGGAGTTGATGTGCACGCCGCCGTTGTCGCGGGAGGTGCGGACGTAGCCGTCCATCGTCGCGGGCTGCGGGTCCTTGCCGAGCTCGTCGTCCTCGTACGCCGTCCCGGGCGCCTTCATCGACCGCAGGGCGAAGCCGCTGTCGACGGACGGCCCGAGCAGCCCGGCGCCGATCAGCCAGTCGGCCTCCTCGGCCGTCTGGTTCAGCGAGTACTGCTTGATGAGGGAGCCGAAGACGTCGGACATGGATTCGTTGAGCGCGCCGGACTGGCCGAAGTACTCCAGGTTGGCGGTGTACTGGGTGACCCCGTGGGTCAGCTCGTGCCCGATGACGTCCACGGAGACGGTGAAGTCGAGGAAGAGGTCCCCGTCGCCGTCGCCGAAGACCATCTGGCTGCCGTCCCAGAAGGCGTTGTTGTACAGCCGGTCGTAGTGGACGGTGGCGTTCAGCGGCAGGCCGGAATCGTCGATCGAGTGCCGTCCGAAGGCCTTGAGGTACAGCTCGAAGGTGGCGCCGAGCCCGGCGTAGGCGCGGTTGACGCTGGCGTCCTTGCTCGCCTCCCCACCCTCGCCGCGGACCTTCTTGCCGGGCAGCCGGGTGTGGTGCTGCGCGTCGTAGATGGTCCGCTCGGGGGTGTCGGGGGCCCCTCCTCCGGCGGGCGGCAGGACCGACATCAGACGCCGGACCCGGTGGGAGGCGTCCAGCTCGAGGGTGCGCCGGGCGGCGGCGGCGCGGTCGGCGTCCCCGGACTGGGCGATCTTGTCGAGGAGGTGCGGCGGCACCACGGTGCAGAAGACGGGGTGGCGGTGGGCGTGGAAGGCATCCATGCCCGGCAATGTGGCACTGGGTTATGGAATTGTCACTAGGTGCAACCATGATTCATTCGGTTGTGTCACGTGCCCGTCGCCGGGGCGACGAGGCTTGCGTTACGGCGCACCGCCGGCTGCGGTCCGCGTGATCAACGAATCCGCAGGACCGGCACGCGAAGCGGGCCCGTGAGGCCCGGTTCGCCCTGTCGACGTGCCCGCACCGGGAGCAGGTGCGGGAGGTGTGCGCCGGATCGACGTACATCACCGGCACGCCCGCCCGGCGGGCCTCGTACGCGATGAACTCGCCGAGCCGGGCGAAGGCCCAGCCGTGCACCATGGCCCGTTGGGGCAGCGGCTTCACCTGCACCACCAGCTTCATGGCCGATGAATGTAGCCACCCGTACGGTCGGTCGAGTGGGGATCGCTTGTGCATCACCGTGACCAGCGATGATGTGATCGTACGTACGAAGTGCATGCCCGTTGAAGGATCGGCCCGACCTTGGCGCATCGGGGGAGGTTTAGCTCACAAAGGGTGCAAAACGGGCGCACGGGTCTTGCATACTGAAACAGCCCCCGCAATACGGGGCGGCTCGGTTAGGCTCGGCCCATCATGCGTTTCGGGCTGCTTCTCCTTAGCTGCCGCGGCGAGGGTCTGTAGTCGTAGGCCGGCCCCCTCCCCGCGGAGTTTGGTGTTGCGGTTTTTACGACCGTCGTCGGCCGTCCCAGCGAACTACACGCGGACACGCGAGGAGCCCTACGCCATGAGCCAGCACACTTTTGTCGGTCGCCCCACGCCCATCACGAACGCGACCCACACCCAGAAGCCCTCCGGGATGCCGATCCACAAGTACGGCTCGTACGAGCAGGTGGACATCCCCGACCGCACCTGGCCCGAGGCCCGCGTCACCAAGGCGCCCCGCTGGCTGTCCAC
The DNA here is from genome assembly GCF_053609185.1 of Streptomyces sp. NPDC054956. Taxonomy (NCBI): domain Bacteria; kingdom Bacillati; phylum Actinomycetota; class Actinomycetes; order Kitasatosporales; family Streptomycetaceae; genus Streptomyces; species Streptomyces sp. NPDC054956. The sequence goes on from NZ_JBSGXB010000105.1 coordinate 10,304, forward strand.
GGACCTGCGCGACGGCAACCAGTCGCTGATCGACCCGATGACCCCCGCCCGCAAGCGCGAGATGTTCGACCTGCTGGTGCGCATGGGCTACAAGGAGATCGAGGTCGGCTTCCCGTCCTCCGGCGAGACCGACTTCGCCTTCGTGCGCTCCATCATCGAAGAGGGCGCGATCCCGGACGACGTCACCATCTCCGTACTGACCCAGGCCCGCGAGGACCTGATCGAGCGGACCGTGGAATCGCTGGTCGGCGCCAAGCGCGCCACCGTGCACCTGTACAACGCGACCGCGCCGACCTTCCGCCGGGTCGTGTTCCGCGGCTCCAAGGAGCAGATCAAGCAGATCGCCGTCGACGGCACCCGCCTGGTCATGGAGTACGCCGAGAAGCTGCTGGGCCCCGAGACCGTCTTCGGCTACCAGTACAGCCCGGAGATCTTCACCGACACCGAGCTGGACTTCGCCCTGGAGGTCTGCGAGGCCGTCTGTGACGTGTGGCAGCCGTCCGAGGGCCGCGAGATCATCCTGAACCTGCCCGCCACCGTGGAGCGCTCGACGCCGTCCACGCACGCGGACCGCTTCGAGTGGATGGCCCGCAACCTGACCCGCCGCGAGTTCATCTGCATCTCCGTGCACCCGCACAACGACCGCGGCACCGCCGTCGCCGCCGCCGAGCTGGCGCTGATGGCCGGCGCGGACCGCATCGAGGGCTGCCTGTTCGGCCAGGGCGAGCGCACCGGCAACGTCGACCTGATCACGCTGGGCATGAACCTGTTCTCGCAGGGCATCGACCCGCAGATCGACTTCTCGCAGATCGACGAGATCCGTCGGACGAGCGAGTACTGCAACCAGATGGAGGTCCACCCGCGCCACCCCTACGCGGGCGACCTGGTCTACACCGCCTTCTCCGGCTCCCACCAGGACGCCATCAAGAAGGGCTTCGACGCCATGGAGGCCGACGCGGCCGCCAAGGGCGTCACCGTCGACGACATCGAGTGGGCGGTCCCGTACCTGCCCATCGACCCGAAGGACGTCGGCCGTTCCTACGAGGCGGTCATCCGGGTCAACTCGCAGTCCGGCAAGGGCGGCATCGCCTACGTCCTGAAGAACGACCACAAGCTGGACCTGCCGCGCCGCATGCAGATCGAGTTCTCGCGGATCATCCAGGCCAAGACCGACTCCGAGGGCGGCGAGGTCACCCCGAAGGCGATCTGGGACGTGTTCTCGGACGAGTACCTGCCCAACCCCGAGAACCCGTGGGGCCGCATCCAGCTGCGCTCCGGCCAGACGACCACCGACAAGGACGGCACGGACACGCTGACCGTCGAGGCGGTCGTGGACGGCGTGGAGACCGTGCTGAACGGCACCGGCAACGGCCCGATCTCGGCCTTCTTCGACGCGCTGGCCGGCATCGGCGTCGACGCCCGCCTGCTGGACTACACCGAGCACACGATGAGCGAGGGCGCCTCCGCCGTCGCCGCCTCGTACATCGAGTGCGCGATCGACGGCCGCGTCCTGTGGGGCATCGGCATCGACGCGAACACCACCCGCGCCTCCCTGAAGGCGGTCATCTCCGCCGTCAACCGCGCGGGCCGCTGACCCTTCGGCGCTCCAGGACCCCGCTCCTCCCTCGGGAGGGGCGGGGTCCTGCCGTTCCCGGTCCCGCGGAGGCTCACCGGGCCAGGTAGCCGCCGTCCACCGGCAGGATCACGCCCGTCACGAACGAGGCCGCGTCGGAGGCCAGGAAGGCGATGACCCGGGCCACCTCCTCCGGCTCGCCGAGCCGGCCCATCGGGTGGGCCCCGGCGATCTCCTCCAGGTACTCCGGCCCGCCCGGCTCGTCCCGGAGCGCGAGCACCCGCTCCGTACGGATGGTCCCGGGGGCCACCGCGTTGACGCGGATCCCGTGCGCCTCCCACTCCACCGCGAGGTGCTTGGTCAGCCCCGACGCCACGAACTTCGCCGGCCCGTACGCGGCCTGCCGCGCCTGCCCCGCCACCCCCGAGATCGAGGACACGCAGACGAGCGCCCCGCCGGGCCGCGGCTGCGCGGTCATCGCCTCGATCGCGTACTTGCAGGTCAGGAACATGCCCCGGCCGATCCCGCTCGCGGCCCCGGTCACCAGGCATGACTTCTCGTTCATGCGGCCGACCATAGGGGGCGCTCGCGGGGGGCGCAGATCGGCCAAGTCCGCGTCCCGCGAGATGTTGTCTTGTCACACTGCTGACGCATCCTCACCGATGTGGCTAACATCACGCCAACCCGGCGATGTTGCCGGAAGGTTACGGAGGTGCGACGTGCTGCCAGTTCGGGGTGGGGACGGCCGGAAGCTGACGGTCTGGGGTATCCGCACCACCTGGAGCACCGTGGGGGACGGGGAGTTCTTCTGCCCCGACTGCGGTGGCGACCGCAACTACCGCCGGCGCACCGGGCGCCGCCGGTTCACCGTCCTCGGGGTGCCGCTGCTGCCACGCGGGCAGGCCGGTCCCGTCGTCGAGTGCCAGGGCTGCCGCGAGCGCTTCGCCACCGAGGTCCTGGACCACCTCACGACCACCCGCTTCTCCGCGATGCTGCGCGATGCCGTGCACACGGTGACGCTGGCCGTGCTGGCCGCCGGCGGGACGGCCTCGCGCAGCGCGCTGGAGGCCGCCGTGGGCGCCGTACGGTCGGCCGGGTTCCAGGACTGCACCGAGGAGCAGCTGGAGTCGCTCGTGGAGGCGCTGGCCACCGACGAGGGGCGGCTCGGGCTCTACGACGGTCCGGACTGCTGCGGTGCCGCGCTCTCGATCGAGCTGCACGAGGTACTGGAGCCGCTCGCCCCGCACCTGGCCGCGCCGGGCCGTGAATCGATCCTGCTGCAGGGCGCGCGCGTGGCGCTGGCGGACGGCCCGTACATCCCGGCCGAGCGCGAGGTGCTCGCGACGGTGGGCGCGGCGCTGCGGATCGACGCGGACGAGGTGGCGCGGCTGCTGTCGGCGGTCCGGGCCCCGTAGCCACGGCCGGTGTCTTCGGGGTCCTGTCCGGTGGGCCCGCCGCGCCGTGATCGTTCCGGCCGCGGTGGGCCTTTCGCATGTCGGCGTGGATGCCGTCGTGGACGTCGTCGTGGACTCCGGAGGGGAGGAAACGGCGGATTTCGAGGTAACGATCCGGCCTCGCGCCCCCGTTTTCGCGCCCCTCGCGCGCCGTTTGAACCGCGGAGCCGTTGCATCCGTGTGGTGTGTTTCCACCATGTGGACGGCCGGAGCGGGGCCTTCTTCTTTGCGCCGCCGAACGACGGCGAAGCGTTAACCCGCACGTCATCCCGCAGGTCCTTCGCGTTCGCGCAGGAGGAACCGGCTGCTTCGCCACGCTTCGGCCATAGCCCACCGATCGGTGCGGCACCACTGGAGAAACCTCCAGATCGAGCACCCCAGTGCATCAACACTTTGTAGAAGTCGACGATATCTGTGAGCGGCCCCACAGGCGTTCAATTCCGGTCACACGACGAGACGCCGGCGGAAACATCGCGGGGCTTCGATTCACGTGATCGCACTGACAACCCTGGCGGATCAACGGGTTAACGACCTACTCCGGCCAGGGATAACCAGATTCCTCTCGTTTACCTACCTCTTGAAGGGCAAGGCAGAGATGGCACGTGTCGCCGCACGGCTTTCCGCCAACGGAGAGCAGAGCACGCACCCGGTCGACGAGGTGCTTCCCGTCCCCAAGCTCGCGCTGTACGGCTTCCAGCACGTACTCGCGTTCTACGCCGGTGCGGTGATCGTTCCGATCATCGTCGGTGGTGCCCTCGGGCTCACCACCGAGCAGCTGGTCTACCTGATCAACGCCGACCTCTTCACCTGCGGTATCGCCTCGATCATCCAGGCGTGGGGCATCGGCAGGATCGGTGCGCGGCTGCCTCTGATCCAGGGCGTCACCTTCACCGCGGTGTCCCCGATGATCGCCATCGGTCTCGGAGCGGGCGGCGGGACGGCGGGTCTGCTCGTCATCTACGGCGCGGTGATCACGGCCGGTATCGCCACCTTCGCCTTCGCCTGGCTGCCGCCCAAGGTGTTCCGCGCGGTCATGCGGCTGTTCCCGCCGGTCGTCACCGGCTCGGTGATCACCGTCCTCGGCATCGTGCTGATCCCCGTCGGCCTGAACGACGCCGCGGGCGGCCTCGGCAGCCCGGACTTCGGTGACCCGAAGAACTTCGCCTACGCCGGCGGCACGATGCTCTTCATCCTCGTCCTGATGAAGCTCGGCCGGCCCTTCCTCTCCAGCATCGCCATCCTGCTCGGCCTGGTCGGCGGCACCGCCGTGGCCTTCCTGCTCGGCGACGCCAAGTTCGGCGACGTCTCCAAGTCGGACTGGATCGGCATCACCACCCCGTTCCAGTACGGAGCCCCGAAGTTCGAGTGGTTCCCGATCGTCCTGATGCTCATCGTCATGCTGATCACGATGGTCGAGACGACCGGTGACACCTACGCGGTCGGCGACATCGTCGGCAAGGACATCGACAGCGAGACCGTCGCCCGCGCCCTGCGTGCCGACGGTGCCGCGACCGCCCTCGGCGGCGTCCTCAACTCCTTCCCGTACGTAGCCTTCGCCGAGAACGTCGGTCTGGTCCGGATGACCAAGGTCAAGAGCCGGTTCGTGGTGGTCGCCGCGGGTGTCTTCATGATCATCCTCGGTCTGCTCCCCAAGGCCGCCGCGATCGTCGCCGCCGTCCCGCACGGCGTGCTCGGCGGCGCCGCGACCGTGATGTTCGCCATGGTGGCCCTGGCCGGTATCCAGACCCTGGCCAAGGTGGACCTCAAGGAGGAGAAGAACGCGCTGGTCGTGGGTGTCTCCCTGGCCTTCGCGCTGCTCCCGGCCACCGTCCCGGTCCTCTTCAAGGACCACATGGACGCGGACCTGTCCTCGCTCCTCAACAGCGGTGTGACGCTGGGTGCCACGGCCGCGATCGTGCTGAACCTGATCTTCAACGGTCTGGGCAAGGACGACGCGCACAACGCCCTGCAGTCCGCCCCGACGGACGTCGCCCCGGCGACGGCCGACGAGGCCACGGCAGCCGTACCGGCACAGTCGACCGAGGGCGAGCACGCGGCCCCGACGCCGACCGCCTGATCCTCCCAAGGGGTGTCCCCCGCCGGGCCCGCGCCCGGCGGGGGACGCTGCCGTTGCGGGACTTCGCCGTCGCGGACTTCGCCGTCGTGGGACTTCGCCGTCGGGTGAGCCCGCCGCCGCGGGAGTCCGTCCTGTCGGTGGGGTACGGGACAATGGGCCCATGAGCCTGTTCCGCGACGACGGCATCGTGCTGCGCACCCAGAAGCTGGGTGAGGCGGACCGCATCATCACGCTGCTCACCCGGGGACACGGCCGGGTCCGGGCCGTCGCCCGCGGCGTCCGGCGCACCAAGTCCAAGTTCGGCGCCGGGCTGGAACCTTTCTCCCACGCCGACGTGCAGTTCTTCGCCCGCGGCAACGAGTTGATCGGCCGCGGCCTCCCGCTCTGCACGCAGACCCAGATCATCGCCCCGTACGGCAACGGCATCGTCACCGACTACGCCCGCTACACCGCCGGGACCGCGATGCTGGAGACCGCCGAGCGCTTCACCGACCACGAGGGCGAGCCCGCCGTACAGCAGTACCTGCTGCTCGTCGGTGCGCTGCGCACCCTCTCGCGCGGGGAGCACGCGCCGAACCTCATCCTCGACGCCTTCCTGCTGCGCTCCCTCGCCGTCAACGGCTACGCGCCCAGCTTCGACGACTGCGCGAAGTGCGGCATCCACGGACCCAACCGGCACTTCTCCGTCGCCGCCGGCGGGGTCATATGCGGCGACTGCCGCGTCCCCGGCAGCGTCGTACCCTCGTCGGAGGCCATCGCCCTGCTCAGCGCGCTGCTGACGGGGGACTGGGGGCATGCCGACGCGTGCGAGGCGCGTCATGTGCGGGAGGGCAGCGGGCTGGTCTCCGCCTACTTGCACTGGCATCTGGAGCGCGGGCTACGCTCCCTTCGATACGTCGAGAAATAGGAGCTGGGCACATGGCACGACGCGGGATTCTGGGACGCTCTCGCCGCGAGTACAAGGTTCCCGAGCCGCACCCGTCCGGTGAGCGCCCGCCGAAGATCCCCGGCGAGCTCGTCCCGAACCACGTCGCGATCGTCATGGACGGGAACGGCCGCTGGGCCAAGGAGCGCGGACTGCCGCGCACCGAGGGCCACAAGGTGGGCGAGGGCGTCGTACTCGACGTGCTCAAGGGCTGCCTGGAGATGGGCGTCAAGAACCTCTCCCTGTACGCCTTCTCGACGGAGAACTGGAAGCGCTCGCCCGACGAGGTGCGCTTCCTCATGAACTTCAACCGCGACGTCATCCGGCGCCGGCGCGACGAGATGAACGAGCTGGGCATCCGCATCCGCTGGACCGGCCGCATGCCGAAGATGTGGAAGTCGGTCGTCCAGGAGCTGCAGGTCGCGCAGGAGCAGACCGTCGACAACGACGCGATGACCCTCTACTTCTGCGTCAACTACGGTGGCCGCGCCGAGATCGCGGACGCGGCGCAGGCGATCGCGCGCGACGTGGCGGCGGGCAGGCTCGACCCGTCGAAGGTCAACGAGAAGACCTTCGCGAAGTACATGTACTACCCGGACATGCCGGACGTGGACCTCTTCCTGCGGCCGAGCGGCGAGCAGCGCACCTCGAACTACCTGCTCTGGCAGAGCGCGTACGCCGAGATGGTCTTCCAGGACGTCCTGTGGCCGGACTTCGACCGCCGCAACCTCTGGCAGGCCTGCTACGAGTACGCCCAGCGCGACCGCCGCTTCGGCGGAGCCCTCCCGAACCAGCCCGAGGGACCGGGCGCGGCCGGCTGACCTCCCTCACCTAGGATCCCCGCTCATGGACATCACGGGCGGGGATCCGCTGTACCGGATACACGAGGCGGCGTCGGCGGGACGGACGGTCGAGCTCCGCTACACGCCGACCGTCGCCGACATGACGGAGGGACTGCGGGCCCACGGCCGGTCGAAGGCGGGGCGTCGCCAGCGCCTGCCGTTCGTCCTCGTCGGCCTGGTGGGGCCCGCGTACGCCGCCCTGCTCGTCGCCCAGGACGGCGGAACGGCCGGATCACCCACGGCGCTGGCCGTGGTGGGCCTCTTGGGCTGGGCCTTCGTGCTGTTCGGGCACCGGGTCATGGCCTGGACGACCCGCGGGCTGCTGGCGGCGGCGGGGGAGTGCCGGGCGGTCGTCGACGGGGAGGGCGTCACCGTCGACTCCGCGCAGGGCTCCACCCACCTCCGCTGGAGCGCGCTGTCGTGCTACGCGGAGACCCCCGCGACCTTCATGCTCTTCTCCGGCGACAAGCGGGTGCTCGGCGGCGCCCTGCTCCCCAAGCGCGGCCTCGCGGACCCCGCGGAGCAGGACGGGCTGCGGGCTCTCCTGGACGGGAAGCTGGAGCGGATCTAGGCCTTGGCGCAGTCCGCGCAGGTGCCGAAGATCTCCACCGTGTGGGCGACGTTGACGAAGCCGTGCTCGGCCGCGATGGCCTCCGCCCACTTCTCCACGGCCGGGCCCTCCACCTCGACGGCCTTGCCGCACTTGCGGCAGACCAGGTGGTGGTGGTGGTCCCCGGTGGAGCAGCGCCGGTAGACGGACTCGCCGTCGCTGGTACGCAGGACGTCCACCTCGCCGGCGTCCGCGAGGGACTGCAGGGTGCGGTAGACGGTGGTCAGGCCCACGGAGTCGCCGCGGTGCTTGAGCATGTCGTGGAGTTCCTGGGCACTGCGGAACTCGTCCACCTCGTCCAGCGCGGCCGCGACGGCGGCCCGCTGCCGGGTGGATCGTCCTCGTACTGGCGCGGTATTCATCTCGCCAGGCGCAGTCGCCACCGGTTCCTCCTCGTCTTGGCTTCGGCCCATTGTGCCAGGCGGCCGTGTGCCTCAGGTCTTCAGACTTCGACGCCTTCCCGCGTGCAGACCTCCTCGGAGGCGCGGGCGGCCTTCGCCCGGCGCCGGGCCAGCGGGGTCGACACCGCCGTCATCACCATGAAGACGGCGATGGCGAGCAGCACGATCGTGCCACCGGACGGGGCGTCGATGTAGTACGTGGCCGCGGTGCCGGAGAGCGAGACCAGGACGCCGATCACCATGGCCACGGTCAGGGTGGCGGTGAACCCGCGGGTGACGCGCTGCGCGGCGGCGACGGGGATCACCATCATGGCGCTGACCAGCAGCAGGCCGACGATGCGCATCGCGACGGTGACGGTGACGGCGGCGGTGACCGCCATCAGCAGGTTCAGGAAGCGCACCGGCAGGCCGGTGACCCGGGCGAACTCCTCGTCCTGGCAGACCGCGAACAGCTGGCGGCGCAGTCCCAGGGTGACGGCGACGACGAACAGGGCGAGGATCACGACCGCGGTGATGTCCTCGGCCGAGACGGTGGTGATGGAGCCGAAGAGGTAGCTGGTCAGATTGGCCGTCGAGCCGCCCGGAGCCAGGTTGATGATCATGACGCCGCCGGCCAGGCCGCCGTAGAAGAGCATGGCGAGCGCGATGTCGCCGCTGGTCTTGCCGCGGGAGCGGATCAGCTCCATGCCGACCGCGCCGATGACGGCGACGAGGGTGGCCATCCACACCGGGCTCGCGTTGAGCAGGAAACCGAGCGCGACACCGGTCATCGCCACGTGCCCGATGCCGTCGCCCATGACGGCCTGGCGGCGCTGCACGAGGTACGTGCCGATCGCGGGGGCCGTGATGCCGACCAGGGCGGCCGCGATCAGGGCCCGCTGCATGAAGGCGTAGTTCAGGAGGTCCATCAGCTCAGCAGTCCCGTCCGGAGGGGCTCGGCGTCGTGCGCGGAGTGCGGGTGTACGTGGTCGTGGCCGGGCAGCGCGTGCTGGCCCAGGGCCTCCGGGGGCGGGCCGTCGTGCGTGACGCAGCCGTCGCGCAGGACGACGGCGCGGTCGATGAGCGGCTCCAGCGGGCCCAGCTCGTGCAGGACGAGCAGGACGGTCGTGCCGGCGGCGACCTGCGTGCGCAGGGCGTTCGCGAGGACCTCCTGGTTGGCCAGGTCCACGCCCGCCATCGGCTCGTCCATGATCAGCAGCTCCGGCTCGACGGCCAGCGCGCGGGCGATGAGCACCCGCTGGTGCTGACCGCCGGAGAGGGCGTTGACGGAGGCGTCGGCGTGGGAACCCATGTCGACCAGGTCCAGCGCGCGCTCGACGGCGGCCTTGTCGGCCTTGCGCAGGAACCCGAAGCGGGTGCGCGCGAGGCGGCCGGCGGAGACGACCTCGCGGACGGTGGCCGGGACCCCGCTGGCGGCGGTGGTGCGCTGCGGGACGTACCCGATGCGCGACCAGTCGCGGAAACGCTTGAAGTCGGTGCCGAAGAGCGACAGGCCGCCGTCGCTCAGGGGGACCTGGCCGACCACGGCGCGGACGGCCGTGGACTTGCCGGAGCCGTTGGCGCCGAGCAGGGCGACGACCTCGCCGCGGCGGACGGTCAGGTCGACGCCGCGCAGCACGGGGCGCGAGCCGAGCGAGGCCGTGGCCCCGCGCAGGGATATGACGGGCTGGTCCAGCGCCTGCGTGGGCTTGGACTCCATGGCTCGCGCCTCCGTTGCTGCTACTGCTGCCATTACTTGTTGCCGAGTGCCTTCTGGAGGTTCTTCAGGTTGGACCGCATGACCTCGAAGTAGTCAGCGCCCTGGGACTTGTCGGTGATTCCCTCGAGGGGGTCCAGGACGTCGGTCTTCAGGCCGGTGTCCGAGGCGAGGGTCTTGGCCGTCTTGTCGCTGGCCAGCGTCTCGAAGAACACCGTGGTCACATTGTCCTTCTTCGCGACGGCCTGCAGTTCCTTCATCCGGGCCGGGCTCGGCTCGGACTCGGGGTCGACGCCGGAGATGCCCTCCTGGTCGAGGCCGTAGCGCTCGGCGAGGTAGCCGAAGGCGGAGTGGGTGGTGATGAAGGTCTTGGAGGCCGTGTTCTTCAGGCCGTCCTTGAACTCGGTGTCGAGCGCGCCCAGTTTGGCGACCAGGTCGTCGGTGTTCTTCTTGTAGTCCGCCGCGTGGTCGGGGTCGGACTTCTCCAGGGCCGCGCCGACGCCCTTGGCGATCTCCGCGTACTTGACCGGGTCGAGCCAGACGTGCGGGTCCTCGCCGGCTTCGCCGTGGCTGTGGTCGTGTCCGTCGCCCTCCGTGTGGCCTTCTCCGGCCGCGTGGTCGTCGTGGCCGGAGGTGCCGTGCACCTCCAGCTTGGTGAGGGTGGCGGCGTCGACGACGTTCTTCACGCCGGACTGGGCGACGGCCTTGTCGACGGCGGGCTGCAGCGTCTTGAGGTAGAGGACGACATCCGCCTCGCCGAGCTGCGCGGTCTGCTTCGGGGTGATCTCCAGGTCGTGCGGTTCGACGCCCGGCTTGGTCAGGGTGTCGACCTTCACGTGGTCCTTGCCGATCTGCTCGGCGAGGAACTGCATCGGGTAGAACGACGCCATCACGTCGAGCTTGCCGTCCTTGCTCCCGGCGGCTCCGGCTGCGCCCGAGCAGGCGGTGAGGGCCGTGGCGGCGAGGGCAACGGCTCCGGCGAGGGCGGCGGTGGGTATGAGGCGTCGTACGTTCATGACATCCATTTTCATCAAAGATGGAAACGATTGTCAAAAACCCTGGTGAGGCGAGGTGCGGAGCGCCCGCGGACGGGGGTCCCGATTTGAAAGGGAGGGTGCGGGCGCCGGTAACCTTGAGGCTTCGCCGTTCGTCCTCGTAAATGAAGAGAGCACCGTGGCCGCCGACAAGATCGAAACCATCGTCAGCCTGAGCAAGCGCCGTGGCTTCGTTTTCCCGTGCAGTGAGATCTACGGCGGCACCAAGGCCGCCTGGGACTACGGCCCGCTCGGTGTCGAGCTCAAGGAGAACATCAAGCGCCAGTGGTGGAAGGCGATGGTCACCGGGCGTGAGGACATCGTCGGCATCGACTCCTCCGTGATCCTGGCCCCCGAGGTCTGGGTGGCCTCCGGTCACGTCGCGACCTTCTCGGACCCGCTGACGGAGTGCACCTCCTGTCACAAGCGCCACCGCGCGGACCACCTGGAAGAGGCGTACGAGGCCAAGCACGGCCGCATGCCCGCCAACGGTCTCGCGGACATCAACTGCCCCAACTGCGGTGTGAAGGGCCAGTTCACCGAGCCCAAGCAGTTCTCCGGCATGCTGGAGACCCACCTCGGCCCGACCCAGGACACCGGCTCCAAGGCGTACCTGCGCCCCGAGACCGCCCAGGGCATCTTCACCAACTTCGCCGTGGTCCAGGCCACCTCGCGCAAGAAGCCCCCGTTCGGCATCGCGCAGATGGGCAAGTCCTTCCGCAACGAGATCACGCCCGGCAACTTCATCTTCCGCACCCGCGAGTTCGAGCAGATGGAGATGGAGTTCTTCGTCAAGCCGGGCGAGGACGAGCAGTGGCAGGAGTACTGGATGCAGGAGCGGTGGAACTGGTACCGCGACCTCGGCATCCGCGAGGAGAACATCCGCTGGTACGACCACCCGAAGGAGAAGCTGTCCCACTACTCGAAGCGCACCGCCGACATCGAGTACCGCTTCAACTTCGGTGGCAGTGAGTTCTCCGAGCTCGAAGGCGTCGCCAACCGCACCGACTTCGACCTCAAGGCCCACTCGGCCGCCTCGGGCGCCAACCTGACCTACCACGACCAGGAGTCGGGCGAGCGCTACACCCCGTACGTCATCGAGCCGGCCGCCGGTGTGAACCGCGCGATGCTCGCCTTCATGCTCGACGCGTTCAACGAGGACGAGGCCCCGAACGCCAAGGGCGTCATGGAGAAGCGCACCGTGATGCGCTTCGACCCGCGCCTGGCCCCGGTCAAGGTCGCCGTCCTGCCGCTGTCCCGCAACGCGCAGCTGTCGCCGAAGGCCAAGGGCCTCGCCGCCGACCTGCGCAAGAACTGGAACATCGAGTTCGACGACGCGGGCGCCATCGGCCGCCGCTACCGCCGCCAGGACGAGATCGGTACGCCGTTCTGCGTCACCGTCGACTTCGACACCCTGGACGACAACGCGGTGACCGTGCGCGAGCGCGACACCATGAAGCAGGAGCGCGTCTCCCTGGACCAGATCCAGGGCTACCTCGCGACCCGCCTGCTCGGCTGCTAGGTTCCCGCCGCGAGAACGGCAGTGGCCCGGTGCGCATCG
>NZ_JBSGXB010000106.1:0-22466 GCF_053609185.1 Streptomyces sp. NPDC054956
TTTCCCGGACTCGCGCGCTACCGGTCGAGCCTCCGGCCCGGCCGCTCTGCGTGGGCCCGGCCAACTAGAGCGCTCAGTGGCCAACTACGACGCTCAGTCACACCAGCGCCTCCGGCTCGCCGCCGATGGACCAATGAACTGGCTTGTTCGAATATGTGTTCGGTAGGTTGGGAGGGGAGATTCGGCCAGGTCGGCTGAAACAGGCGACGGCTGGAGGTGGACCATGGTCTGTGGCGTCCACCTGCACGTCGCCAGCGGTTACTCGGCCCGCTACGGTGCCTCACACCCCGCTGACCTGGTACGACGTGCCGCCGAGCGCGAGATCGGCACGCTCGCGCTCACCGACCGGGACACCGTTGCCGGCACCGTCCGCTTCGCGAAGGCCGCCGCGGCCGCCGGGGTCCGGCCGGTCTTCGGGGTCGACGTCGCCGTCGCGCCCTGGGCACCGCCCCACCCGGCCGCCGCCCGCCCCCGGACCCCGGATCGGGGTGGCGCGCACGTGGTGGAACCGAAGCTGCGGGTAGCCCTGCTCGCACAGCACGGCGCGGGGTGGGCGCGCTTGTGCCGTCTGGTCTCCGCCGCGCACGCGGGGGCAGTTGGTGGGCCGCCGGTGGTCTCCTGGGAGACCCTCGGCCAGTACGCGGACGAGGGCCTGATGGTGCTGCTGGGCCCGTCGTCGGAGCCGGTGCGCGCGTTGACGGCCGGGCGGCCGGACCTCGCCGAGGAGCTGATCGCGCCCTGGCGCGAGCTGGTCGGCCCCGGTCTGCGACTGGAGGCTGTGTGGTGGGGGCTGTCCGGAACGGGGCCGGGCTCGGTGCGCCTGGCCGCCCGCACCCTCGGCCTCGCCGACCAGCTCGGCATCCCGGTGGTCCTGACCAACGCCGTCCGGTACGCCGATGCCGGCCAGCACAAGATTGCCGACGTTCTGGACTCGGCCCGGCTGCTGCGTCCGATCGACCGGCGCCGGCTCGACTGCGGCGAGCGCTGGCTGGAGGGCCCGGCCTTGATGGCCGAGGCCGCGGAGCGGATCGCCGAGGCGGCCGGAGCAGGGGCCGGGCGCGCCGCCGCGCTCCTGGCCGAGACGGCCGCGACGGCGGAGGCGTGCGTCGTGGACCCGCAGGTCGACCTGGGCATGGGCCGGCCCCACTTCCCCGAGCCCACCGTCGTCGGCGCCGCCGCGGCCCCGGGTGGGGCGATGGAGCTGCTGAGGCAGCGGTGCGCGGACGGCATGTTCGCGCGCGGCCTGGACGGTGACCGGCGGGCCGTCGGGCAGTTGGAGTACGAGCTCGGCGTCATCGGCCAGCTCGGGTTCGAGCCGTACTTCTTGGCGGTCGCCCAGGTCGTCACGGACGTTCGGGCGATGGGGATCCGGGTCGCGGCCCGTGGGTCCGGTGCCGGCTCGATGGTCAACCACAGCCTCTTCGTGGCCACCGCGAACCCGCTCGACCACAACCTGCTCTTCGAGCGCTTCCTCAGCGTGCGCCGGTCCTCGATGCCGGACATCGACCTCGACGTTGAGTCCGCGCGCCGGCTGGAGGTCTACGACCGGATCATCGAGCGCTTCGGCGCGGAGCGGGTCGCGGTGACGGGGATGCCGGAGACCTACCGGGCCCGGCACGCCCTGCGCGACACCGGACTCGCGCTCGGCTTGCCCCCGCAGACCGTCGATATGATCGCGAAGTCCTTCCCGCACATCCGGGCCTGCGATATCCGCGCAGCGCTCACCGAGCTGCCCGAGCTGAAGAAGCTGGCCGCCGAGGCCGGCTCGTACGGCCCGCTGTGGGAGCTCGCCGAAGGGCTGGACGCGCTGCCGCGCGGGTACGCCATGCACCCGTGCGGCGTCATCATCTCCAACGCCTCGCTCTTGGACCGGTTGCCGGTGCAGCCGACGCCGGGTGGGCAGTACCCGATGGTCCAGGCCGACAAGGAGGACGTGGAAGACCTCGGGCTCGTGAAGCTCGACGTGCTGGGGGTGAGGATGCAGTCGGCGATGGCACACGCCGTCGCCGAGATCCGCCGCACCACCGGCCGCCAACTCGACCTGGACAACCCCGACCACGTCCCCCTCGGTGACCACGATGCCTTCGACCTGATCCGTGCGTCGGACACGGTGGGGATGTTCCAGCTGGAGAGCCCGGGGCAGCAAGACCTCGTCGGCCGGCTCCAGCCGCGCGACGTCCAGGACGTCATCGCCGACATCAGCCTCTTCCGGCCCGGGCCGGTGAAGGGGGGCATGCCCGCCCTGTACATCGCCGCCCGCCACGGCGCCGCCCCGCACTACCCGCACCGCGACCTGGAGCCCGTACTCGCCGACACATACGGGGTGACCATCTGGCACGAGCAGATCATCGGGATGCTCTCCATTCTGACCGGCTGCGACCGTGCTCTCGCCGAGGTTGCCCGCCGTGCGCTGGCCGACACCGACCGGCTCCCGAAGATCGAGACGTGGTTCCGGCGCGACGCCGGCGCCCGCGGCTACTCCCCCACGGTTCTCGACGAGGTGTGGGAGATCGTCAAGAGCTTCGGGGCGTACGGTTTCTGCCGCGCGCACGCCGTTGCCTTCGCCGTGCCCGCCCTTCAGTCCGCGTGGCTCAAGGCCCACCACCCCGCGGCCCTCTACGCCGGGCTGCTGGAGCACGACCCCGGCATGTGGCCGGCGCGGGTGATCGTCTCCGATGCCCGCCGCCACGGGGTGCCCGTCCTGCCGGTCGACATCAACCGCTCCGCCACTGAGCACCGGATCGAGGAGGTAGAAGGAGGGGTATGGGGGGTGCGGCTCTCGCTGTCCACGGTGAAGGGAATCAGCGAGGAGCAGGTGGCCCGGATCGCCTCCGGCCAGCCCTACAACGGGATCCTGGACGTGTGGCAGCGGGCCCGGCCCGCGCTGCCGATCGCCGAGCGCCTCATCCAGATCGGCGCGCTCGACGCCCTGCGCGGACCGCTCACCCGCCGCGACCTCCTCCTGCAGACCGCCGAACTCCACCGCCACACCGCCGCGCGCCCTGCCGCCGGCCAGCTTCCCCTCGACGGCGATCTCGTCACCGCCGAACCCTCCGGGCTGCCCGAGATGACCAGCCGCGAGACCCTGGACGCCGAGCTCAGCATCGTGCGGATCGATGTCTCCCAGCACCTGATGACCCACCACCACCGGCTGCTCCGCGAGATCGGCGCCACCGACTCCGCCCACCTCAAAGCGATGCACCCCGGGCAGCAGGTCCTCGTCGCCGGCGTCCGCGCCTCGACGCAGACACCGCCGATCCCTTCGGGGAAGAGGGTCATCTTCGTGACCCTGGAGGACGGCTTCGGGCTCGTCGACATCGCCTTCTTCGACGACAGCCACGACGCCGTCGCCCACACCGTCTTCCACTGCGGCCTGCTCCTGGTCCGCGGCACGGTGGAAGCCCGCGGGCCCCGCCGCACCGTCGTCGGACAGGCCGTCTGGAACCTCGACGAGCTCGCCGCAGCCCGCCGCGACCACGGCCCTGAGGCCGTCCTTGCCCTTCTCGGCCGGAGCGAGCCCGCCCGCACGCCCGCGCAGACACCGTCGCGGACCCTGCCGAACGGGACCAGCGGAGCCCGGCTCCACCCCTACGCCGACCTCCAGCCCGCCGGCACCCGCGCCGCCGACCTCAAAGCCCTCGGCTACACCAGCCCCGGCTCGGCGGGGTGAGCGCCGTGACCGAACACCGCATCCTCCACGCCTTCTTCCATATCCAGCCGGGCTCACGCGCGGACATGTACGAGCAGCTCCTGGCTCTCGCCGAGAACATCACCCCGCGCGTCCAGGCGATTCCGCCGGACGCCGCGCACCTGGATATCACCGGTGCGCTCCGCTACTTCGATCGCGATCCCGAAGGAATCGCCGCGCTCCTTCGGATGCGGACCATGGCCCTGCACGGTGTGCAGACCACCTGCGCGATCGCGCCCACCAGGATGCTCGCCACGATGGCCGCCGCGGTCACCCCGCCCGGCGCCACCACCATCGTCGAAGCCGCCGCCGTGCAAGCGTGGCTACGGCCGCGACCCGTCGCCGCCCTCCATGGCGTCGGCCCCGCCACCGCGACGAGGCTGCGTGCCTACGGGCTTCACACGATCGGCGACCTCGCTGACGCACCGCTGCCCGCCCTGACCAGGATCTTCGGCGCTGCGACCGGGCGCTCGCTCCATGCCCACGCCCACGGCCACGACCTGCGCACCGTCCAGCCGCAGCCGATCGCGAAGTCGGCGACCGCAGTGCGGGACTTCGACCACGACGTCCTCGATCCCGTCGAGCACCGCCGGGCCCTCCTCGACCTGGCCGAGGAGCTCGGCGGCCGGCTCCGCGACGAACAGCAGATCGCCGGGAATCTCACCCTGACCGTCCGGTACGCCGACCGCTCCACGAGCTCGCGCAGCCGTACGCATTCCGAACCCACCGCCCACACCCGACCGCTCGCCGGCACCGCCTACGAGTTGTACGACTCCCTTGGCCTCCAGCGGGCTCGCGTCCGCTCCATCGGCCTGAGGGCACAAGACCTCCGGCCCGCAGCAGAAGCCGCCGAGCAGCTCA
This sequence comes from Streptomyces sp. NPDC054956, assembly GCF_053609185.1. Classification (NCBI taxonomy): domain Bacteria; kingdom Bacillati; phylum Actinomycetota; class Actinomycetes; order Kitasatosporales; family Streptomycetaceae; genus Streptomyces; species Streptomyces sp. NPDC054956. Next base: position 4,550 of record NZ_JBSGXB010000106.1, read on the forward strand.
CCCTCGGTCCCAGCGACGATCGCGCTCGCGCGATCGAGGCCGTTACCGACCGCGCCCGCGCCCGCTACGGCCACGGAACCATCCGCCCCGCCGCTCTCGCTGCCACGGGCGGCCGACGGCCGGATACACCACCCACGAGAGGGACTCGCTCATGACTACTCCCGCCCCTGCGCCGCGCCCAGGAATCGCTACCTGGAATCCCGGCCAGGCCGGACCATGCCGACGCTGACTTGTTAACTGCACTTTCTCTGGCTCGCTAGGCGGGCTGGTGCGGCTGCCTTAGGTCAGTTGGTGCAGCCGGTGACTGGAGTGCCGGCGCAGTTGCCAGGCGTGTTGTCGGCGATGCTGGCCGGGCGGGTGAGGGTGACGGTCTTGGTGGCGTAGATGCCGCCGCCGGTGCCACCAACGGACTTTCCGGCAAGGGTGGCCGGGTGACCGGTGTTCTGTGTGATCTTGGTGGTGCCCCGGACCGTGAGGGTTCCTCCGTTGTAGATGCCGGCGCCGCGGGCTGTGTTCCTGGGATTGAGCTCCTTTTTCAGGTAGTTCAGGCTGGGCTTCTCGTCGGTGGCGTAGGCGTGGTTGCCCTTGATGGTGCTGTGCTCCACGACGGCGTCGCCCTCGTTGTAGATGGCGCCGCCGTTGCCGTCCTTGTAGAGGGCTCCGTGGTCGCTCGTGCTGCCGCCCACCTTGTCGGTGCGCACTGTGCCGTAGACGGAGTTGCCGGTGAACGTGGAGCGCGTCACTGTCAGGCTGCCCCAGTTGTGGATGGCGCCGCCGTTGGCTCCCTTGTTCCCGCTGAACGTGGAATCTTCCACCACGGCGGTGCCCTTGGAACCGACATTGATGGCGGCGCCGTTCATGGCCCCGCCCACTTCGGACAGACGAGCATCGTTGTTCTCGAACTGGACCTTGCGGACGGTCAGGTGCCCTGCCTGGATGCCTCGGCCAGCCCAGGCAGCGCGGGAACTGTTCCGCAGCGTGAGGTTTTCCAGGGTCAGTCGGCCGTCGCCCGTCACCCCGAAAAAGCCGAACGCGTCCTTCGGGCCGCCCTTGCGGGCGATTACAGCGCCGTTGCCCTTCACCGTGTAGCTGTGGCCGCTCGCCAGGGTCCACATGGTCGACAACCCAGACGACGACTCAGGGGATGTGAGGTTCTTCTCGAACGTGTAGATGCAGCTGGCCTTCTTGTTGGGATTCAGGACAATCGTCGTCGGCTCCTTGGTGCGCTCCGCCTTCCTGATCGCCTTGTGTAGAGCGGTCGGCTTCCCACACGGCACCTTGACCGTGTCGCCGGCCTTCTCTGCGGCGCCAGCCACGGGGAGGCCGAGAACGATCCCGCTGCCTGCTGCCATCACGCCCGTCACGACCAGGGCCATCCGCGTCATCTTCACTACGACTTGCTCCACATGTGATCCCGCCCACCGGACGCGGGCAACCAACGGGGTCAAAGATCCAAGTGGCGTGAGGTCACGGCCTCCCACCCAGCGGAACGGAAAGTAGAGGCAGTGCAATATGACTGACGGATCACGGACTACCAGGGAAGTCTGGATCACTTCGGTGATCTCGTGATCTTCATACCGGCGGGGGGTGTCCATAGTTCCGAGGCATGGAGGGGCACGATTTCGCAGATCGATGCGGTTCGGGACGTTGACTCACCCGGCAAGATCATGACCACGTTCCGTCCGGGGGCTCCGGTCTTTGCGATTGTCGTCAGGCCCGACAGCCACCACGACGAGTGGCGAGCACTCTCACATTGGGCAGACGCCCGTCAGCTGGACATCAGACCGCTAGCCCCGCGGACTGAAGTGCAGAGAAGCCAGAGAACATGCGCGCGTTACGGAGCCGGTGGGAACCCGCTCTGTGTGCCCTGCCGTGCCGCGCTTCAGCAGGTCCAGTCGAAGCCGTCTTACCCCGGAGCCTGACACAGCACGTCCTTCTGGTCTCCTCCCCTTCTGTACCCGGCAGGGGAGGCCGTCGGTGCCGGTCTTGGCAGAGCTATCCCGAGTGGTCCTGCCCCTCCGGTCTGGCCGGGTTGGCTGGTGCCCCGGTTATTCAGTGCCGCAGGCCGGGGGAGGGCGCGCGCTGGGGGCCGGGCTGATCGGTCGCAGCCTGCGGTCCGGGCCCGTTGCGGCGTGGTCGGTGCCGGAGCGGGCCCGGTGTGCGGTCAGGTCAGGTCCCGTCGATGGAGGTGGGGTCCTTGTCGAATTCAGCGCGGGTGATCCACTGGCTGGCGAAGTCGTCCTGGCTGGCGAGGGCCGAGCCGCCGATCCATACGGAGCAGCGACGGTCCGGCGGGGCGATCACGCGGACCTTGGTGCCTTGTGGGGCGAGCGCGGAGATCTCGGTGTGCAGGCGCTCTGGTAGCCCGGTGAACGCCGTGCTCCCGCCGGCGAGGATGATGTTGTAGTACAGCTGCTGGTGCAGGGCGGGGTCGGTCTTCTGGATCGCCTGGTGGACCCTCTCGTGGATTCCGGGCATCTCCTTGCCCATGAGGGCGGGCTGGAAGAGGGCTTCCGGGCACCGGAACCTCTCCTTGTCCACGGTGATGATCTGACCGTCGGGCAGTTCGTACGTCTTGATGTAATACCCGTCGTCCGCGGCCAGGGCCTTCTCGTAGTCGTCGATGACGAGCCCGTACCGCTCCTTGATATCGCGGACGATTTCGCGCTCTGCGGCCGTGGTGAAGGAGTGCCCCCGCTCCGTGAGGATCAACATCATGTAGTCGGTGAGATCCTGGCCGGCGAGGTCCTGACGGCCCGTCGCGTTGCTGATCGCCTGCGGCAGCGCGCCCATACTGGCGGCCACGACGGGCACGGCGTGCGTGACGCCGTCTCCGATCTCCAGTACGAGACCGCTGTCGAGTCCGGAGGCGGTCAGGGCGAGCACGGAGGTGTTCACGATCCGGAGGGCCGCGACACCGATGTCTTCGAAGAGCATGCGGGCCGCGTCGTGCCGCGTCTGGCGGGGAGTCAACGGCGCTTCGGCCAGCAGCACACGGCAGTCGGACGGCGCGACGGCCAGCTGCTCGAAGGCGTGTCGCCACAACGCGGCCGCGTCGTCCAGGTTGGTGATGATCCCGTGCTGGACGGGATGGGACAGGGCGAGCACACCCCCCTTGCTGGCCGCCTCGTCGCCCACGTAGATGTCCTTCAGGTCCATGCCCTGGTGCCGGGGTCGGCCGACCACAGCCGTTTCCACGACCTCGGGCTCCGACTCCCCGGCCCGCCCGGCCTTGATCAAGCCCGAACCGAGATCGATGACGATGTCCATGCCGCTCCTCCACTGTCTGCCAATACGCAGATGGGGGGCTGTCCCACTCCAACGGGAACCAAACACCAGCCACCCTTTCGAGTGACGTGCAGTTCCGGCGATTCCCGGCAAGATCACCCGCCCCACCACACAACACCGAAGGCCCCACGGAGCATCAGCACCACAGGTGTTGCACGCGCTCTGGCCACTCTGATGCCCCTGCACTGCGCGGATTCGAACCACACACTCACGGAGCCCCGGAGAACCTGCTCTGCCAGGAGTGCAGGGTCGCGGTGGTCGCGGCCCAGCAGAAGCCGGCGCACCCAGGAGCCTGACGCAGCAGGGCCTTGTGGCCCTGCCTGCCGCGCCTCCGTAGGACCGGCGGGGGAAGCTGATGGTGCCAGGCCCGGAGCGGCGGTGAAGGAGGCCATCCCGAGTGGTCCTGACCCCGCCCTTCGAGCCGATGCTCGCCCAGGCCGCCGACCACGTCCCCGGCTCCGGCGTCCTAGCGAGCGGCTTCGCGGCGGAGCAGAAATATGACGGCCACCGCGCGATCCTCTTCACCCCCGCGGGCCCCGGGGGCCGGCTGCTGCTGCAGAGCAGGCGCGGCTCCCTGGTCCAGGACCAGTTCCCCGACCTGGCCGCGGCCGCCGACCAGCTGCCCGACGGCCTAGTCCTCGACGGCGAGCTCATCGTCTGGGACACCGCAGCCGGCCATCTGTCCTTCGAGGCCCTCCAGCGCCGGGCCGCCGCCCGCGGGCGTTCCGCGGCCGCGCTCGCCGTGAAGACCCCGGCGTTCTTCATCGCCTTCGACGCCCTACAGATCGACGGCACGGTGCTGCCGGCCCTCCCGTACCGGGAGCGCCGGCGCCGGCTGGAGGTCCTGTTCGCGGCCCGGGCGCTGACCACCCCCTGGACGCTATGCCCGATGACCACCGACCCCGCCACGGCAACGGAGTGGATGGAGCACTGGACGGACGTCCCCGGCGTCGAGGGCCTGGTGCTCAAGAACCTCAGCCAGAGCTATCGGCCCGGTGCCCGCGGCTGGACCAAGGTCAGACGGAGGAACACCACTGAGGCGATCGTCGGCGCCATCACCGGCACCCTGGCCCGCCCCCAACTCCTTCTCCTCGGCCGCCACGATGAGACCGGCCGCCTCCGCCCCGTCGGCCGCACCGTACCGCTGCGCCCCGCCGCGGCCCGTGAGCTCGCCGAGCTCCTCACCCCGGCCGGCCCCGGCCACCCGTGGACCGGCGCGAGCTTCTCCTCGGCCTGGGGCACCCGCGACGTCCTCAACACCACGCTGGTCGAGCCCGAGCTCGTCGCGGAGATCAGCGCCGACACCTCCGTCGACCGGGGCGGCGTCTACCGCCACCCGATCCGCTACGTGCGCCTGCGCCTGGACGCGACCATCGAGGACGTGCCCCGGTTCAGCGGAACGCCGGGGGCACCGGGAGGGGGCTGACCCGTTGTCCGGTCGGTCGCAGCCGTCTGCATACCCACTTCACGACTCGACGCCGTTGGAGGTGCTGCGGCCGCTGGTTCGAGGAAGCTGATCAGCGGCCGATGTTCCAGGACGCGGTAGGCGCTGCCGCGTCCGTGGCGGGGAGCGTCGGTGCGATCCGGATCCACCAGCGGCGCAGCAGCAGCGGCGGATGACTGCGCAGTCCGCCCGCGGCGGAAAGGTAGCGCAGCCGTACGGGCTGCGCCCTGCGTTCATTGAGGCGGTGCGTCAGGGCGCGAACCGTGGCGGGTCGTCCGCACTGGCGGGCTGCAATCGTGTCGCAGGCCAGCTCGCTCCACCAGCCCACGACGCTGCGAGCGGCGAGGAGCACCGCGATCGTCGCTGCGGCGTACGGGAGGGGCAGTAGTCCCGCGCAGGCCACGGTGCTCACGGCGATGCCGGAGGTCAACAAGACGTGGTGGATCGAGTCGTTGCGCTCGATGTGAGCGAGCTCGTGCTCCACGATGTACGCCAGGGCCGCTCGTCCCTCGGGGAAGAACCAGATGAGTCCCAGTTCGATGTGACCGAGCGTCCTCGAGGTGCGCGCGGATTGGGCGGCGCCTGCCCAACCGATCCCGGCGCCGGTCACAGCAAGGGTGATGCGGTCCATGCCGTGCGCGGCGACGAAGTCCGCGACGCGAGCTTCGACTTTGCGCATCTGTTGTACCTGGGCCTCCATGTCAGCCTCGTGCGGCTCCCACGCCCGGTCCCGGTACATCTCCCACGTCATCTGCTGGCGCCACAGGTGGCTGAACCCCAACTGGCCCAGAGCGGTCAGCCCGAGGCCGGCGTACACCCCGCCGACGATCAGCGCGGACATCAAGACGAGGGCCAACGACGCGTTGCCCCGGTACTGAGCCACGCCGACGACGGCCGTGACGACGGCGGTCAACCCTGCTCTGCCCCACGGGCTCCACACCCAGTCCCCGACCATGAAGATCACCGTAGCCCCGGCTTCGCAGGTGCGTGGGCTACTTCCTCGGACCGCGGCGGCCCTCCCCGGCCACCCCCTTCGGGAGCTGGCTGATCATCTCGCTGACACGGCCTCAGCCCCGTGGCAGGGTGCGGTGACCAGATCAGCAGACGGAGGGGGCTCCCGTGGAAGCACGGATGTGGAACGGCTTGGTCAGCGTGGTGAAGCAGGCGTACACCGCCGGACTGGGCGAAGGCACGGTGCCGCGCCCGCTCATGATGCCGCTGGTGCGCGGCGAACTGGTCGGGCTGATCTGGGCCCGCCCGCTCTATGTCGGCAAGGACGCGCTCGCCGGGATCGCGGAGCTCGCCAACATCGCCGCGGCAGCCGGCGCGGACGAGGTCGTCCTCGCCTGGGAGACCCACGACGTCGCCACCGCCTGCGAGCTGCCCATCGTCGGCCCGGCGCCGTGCCTGAACATGGTGCTCGCCACCCCGGCCGGGCACGTACTGCACCAGTTCCCGTACACCGAACAGCTCCTGTCCCGGAGCCCCGAGGGCTGGGCATCGATTGCCCCCGGCTGGAGGCCGGCCACCGCGCCGCGGGCCGGCGGCGAGCTGGTGCCGCCCATCCAGACGGCGGTGAACTACTCCTTCACCCCGATCGAGCTGAACCATCCCGACCCGTTCGGCGTCACCGTCGTGCTGATGGAAGAGGACGGCTACCGCATCAGCCTGACCGAAGCGTTCGCCCGCTGATCCCGTGGCACGGAACCTCGACGACGACGCGCCCCGTCGGATGCGGGCCGCAGAGGAATGGATCTCACAGGCAATGACCGATGGCACTCGTGATCAAGATTCCGGCAGCGAGCTGGCGCCGGACGAAGACCCGGAAGCGCAATCGCGCTGGGAAGAGGCCATGCGGGTAGCCGAGGGCCTCGATGTCTACCGGGATGTCGGGAAGGTGGAGCGAAAACTTGCCCGTGCGCGATCTGTCGCCCGGGTGCGGAGGGTGGCTCTGTCGGTAGCCGCTCTCTCGCTCCTGGCCGGCGTCGGCTGGACAGCCTGGACCTGGGCGACTCCCTCCCGTTTCATCGGGCCCGACATCTTGTGCGCCATCTTCATCGCACTGTGCCTGGGAGGGGTCAAAGCCGACAAGCGACGGCGGGGCTCCAAGGAGAGCACGGCCGAGCTGGAGGACTGGCTCGACATTGCGCGGGGATCAGCGCGGATCGTGAGCGCCCTGCGCGGAACTTCGCTCGACTTTCAGCGGGGTTTGTACCGTGAGGATGCCGTTGACGTCATTGAGCAGCACCGGGCAGACAGTCGGAAGTACCGGCGTGTCCACAACACGCTGCAGAACTTCATCATGATCGGCTCCGCAGCGACGACGACCGTGGCAGCGCTGGACACCGGTGGCAAGCTGACCTGGCAGAACGTGACGATCGTCGCCATCGGCTTTGCTGTCACGCTGTCCGCCGCGTTCACCGGCTACTACAAATACCGCGAGCGCAGCTACTTCCTGCTGCAGACCGCCGACTCCATCGAGGAGGAGGCCAACGCCTTCAACCTCGGTATCGGGCCTTACAGCGACTACGACCAGGACCAGCGGTCCCAGGCCCTGAAGCTGTTCACCCAGCGCGTCGAGGACCGCCGCAACGAGCAGCGGCGCCGCCAGCAGCAGCTGGACCAGCCCGCCGACCAGGCCACGCCCTCCACCAGCCAGCCGCCGGCTTGACCCCGGCCTCAGCCCCGCCGCCGGCCTCCTCTTCGCTCGGATCGTGCGGGGACCGGCGGCGCGATGGTCGGGCCCCGTGTCCCGCGCCCCCAGGGGAGGAAGAGCGCCAGCGCGGCCAGGACCTGGCCCAGGCCCGGGAGGATGTGCTGTAAGTCCTCGGGCCGGGCCTTCGCCACGACCGCCCGGGCCACGATGGCGACCACGGTGAGCAGCACGACGATGACCGCGAGCGCGGCGAGCAGGACGTAAGCAGGCAGGGCGGAAGCGAGTTCCGTCATGAGGGCCTCCGAGGGCATACAGAAAGAGCCCCGGCGGGCGCCGGGGCTTTCGAACACAGGTCGTGCGGGGCGGGGTTACGAAAGGCTCCCGCCCGGTACGCGGGCGGGAGCCTTGGTTCGGTGGAACTGGCAGGGGATTTGCTGGAGCCATCAACCCTGCCGTAATGCCTGCACCGTCGTGAGGGAGCGCGGGCTCCACCTCGTTCCGCTGGTGCATCTGTATGTGGTTGTGGGGCGTCATGGTGGCAGTGCCCGGGTGGTCCGGTCAAACCCCGTGGTCAGGTCATGCGGTCTGTCCGAGCTGGCGCGGGCTCTGTGGCTTCCCGGCCCGCTCGGCACGGGCCCGGCGCAGAGCGGCGGCCTCGGTCGCGGCGGCCTGGCGGCGGCGCTGGGCGCGGGCCTGATCGATCGGGGCCGGCGCATCGTCTGCGGCGACGTCGGGCTCGGGGAACGCACGGCGGGACAGCTCGCGCATCACGGCGCTCTGCCGCTCCACCGCCTCCGCGATACCCGGGTCCACTCGGCGAGGAGGCGCGGCCTCCTGGTGTGCGGCGAGCGCACGGTGGTAGCCCTCGCACGCCGTCTCCCTCGTCCTCACCGAGCCCACGGCGCCGTCGGCCGGGTCCACCGGAGCGGCGCTGGCCGGGTCGGGCGTGGACGCGGCGCCGGGCGGCAGGATCCGCAGGGCGCTCACGGCGGTGCGGCCCGCCGCCTTGTTGGCGGCCGCGATGACCCGGGTCTGCTCCATGCGCGCCTTCGTCGCCCAGGCCGTCGACTCCGGGCAAAGGGTGAGCCGGCCGGAGTCCGGGTCGTACGCCACGGCGGCGATATGCCCGGCGAGGTCGGGGGCGATGGCCGCCCACCGCTCGCGCAAGGAAGCACCGGCGGCCGGGAGTTCCCAGGCCCGCTCGGTGACCAGCGCTCCGAGCGCGGCACCCAGGCCCATCGGCTCGCGGCCGTCGCGCCGCACGGTCGTGGTACCCCGCGGCTTCTTCTTCGCCTTCTGGCCGGCGCCATTGTTCCGGGCCGCCTCCCTCGCGGCCCGCAGAGCGACCCGGGCCAGGTCGACCCCGGACACCTCGCCGCCGCTCACGCCTGCCCCCAGGTGGTGTAGCCGAGGTCCAGGTGACCGAGGTCGGCCAAGCGCTTCACCTGGGCGACGAACGCCCTGGTGAACAGGCGCTGTGCCGACAGCTCGCCGTACCGGTCGATGTGGTCGACCACCAGCTGGTGATCGGCGGCGGCGCGGTTGCGCCAGTCCAGGACCTGCTCCCGGGTGAGCTCCTCGAGGACCAGCTCTTGGTCGCCATCGATGGCGACGTCGGCGAACTCCGGTTCCGGAGCGGGGACGACGGCGGCCGGGCGCGGCGCGGGCAGCGCAACCGGCGCCGACGGCGCGACCGGAACCTCGAAGGCCGGCTGCGCGGCGGCAACTTCGGCGCGGGCCTGCGCGGCGGCGGCCTGCTGCTCGCGGACCTGTGCCCACCGGTGCTCGCGGATCCACGCCTGCGCAGTCACGTCCTGGTGCAGCTCCCGGTCGGCGGCTGCGCGGCGCTCTGCCTCGGAAGCGCCGGGCATCGCGGCATCGACTGCGGCCGCGACCGCGTGGCGCTGGGCGCGGCGGTCGGCCTGCCGGTCCTCGCAGCGCGGGCAATCCTGGCCCGAGTCGAGCAGGATCCGGTCGTCGCACCGGGCGTCGCCGCACTGCTGGCGCTGGGGCAGGCCCCGCGCCAACAACCAGCCCACCGGATCGGTGATCGCATCACCGGTGCGCAGCTGCTCGTCCAGGCGCCGGACGAGCCGGTCGGCGAGCGCTTGGGGGGCGTCCGTACGGCCCGCGAAGCCCTCCACCCGGGTCAGCTCGGACCGTGCGGCAGCCTCCACCAGGCGGCGGGCGGCCGCACGATCCAGCCGCGCCCACACCAGGTCGACCGGGGCCAGGACGACCCGCAGTTCCTCCGGCGGCAGAGGCACCCTCCCCCGCTGTTGCCTGCCCTGGCCCGCACCCTTCACGACCTGCACCGGAACACCGGCCACCGGCCCGCGGCCGGGCTTCTCGCTGCTGATCGACGGGGACTTCTTCGGCTGTTCCCCGCGCAGCGGGCCACCGTCCTCGCGCATGTACGCGCGGTCCGGCAGATCGTGGTTCCCACCACGGCCTTCGCCGGAAAAGCCACGAGAGAGCTTCAGAGGAACGACGGGAGTAACCAGGTGAGAGTGGTCAGTGTGAAGGGCTGCCGCAACGTCGGGCTCTGCAACATCAGCCTCATCCGTCACCGGCACGCCGCTGATCTGCGGTTCCGTCTCCAGCTCCGAGGGCTCACCAGCCCTTGCCGCAACGTCGGGGTCTGAAAAATCGGGCTTCGGGGCCTTCGAACGGCCCTCCTGGACAACGTCGGCGACCGTACGCCCGTGCGCGGCGGCGACCGCCGGCACCATCAGCCGCGACCGGTTCGCCAGCCCGGAAGCCGTCCGCAGACGCACCCGGAGCACCAGCTCCCGGTCCTCCAGGCGCTCCAGCACCCGCTCCCCCGCCGACGCCGTGCAGCCCAGCAGCCGGGCCACCGTCGTCGCAGCCCGGCCGCGCTTGGTGTCCACGGTCCCGCCGCACTGCCGCACTCGCCCGGTCTCCCGCGCCTCCAGCACCAGCAGCAGCAGCGCCAGACGGTCCGTCGCTGCACCCCGACCGGTACGCGTACCGATCAGTCCGGCCGGGATCACCCGCCCGTCCCGCAGCGTCCAGCCCGGCCCCATCACGGCCTCCAGCAGCCGCAGCAGCGTCGCGTACTCCTTCTTCGCCAGGTTCAGCGGGTGGCCGACCACGTCCTGCGCCGCCCACAGGGGCAGCACCCGGCACTCCAGGCCGTCGTCCTGCCCGTACTCGCCCTCCGCAGTGTCGACGGAGACCACGCCCGAGCGGCGCAGCACCGGCACCACGTTGGAGGCCACGTACGACGCGGACAGCCCCAGCCACCGGCCCAACTCCGAGGTGCGGATCCGAACCACGCCGGTCTCCGACGGCGTACGCGACGCCAGCACCAGCACCGCCAGACGCACCGCGTCCGACGCACCGTCCAGGCCGGCCACATCCAGCAGCGCGTGCACCGCCCCACCCAGCCGGGCACGAGCGTCCCGACCGAGCGACAGCGGATGACCCGCGACCCGCTCCGGAACCGGCCCAGCCGGGACGGACAACTCCTTACGGGGGCGCGTGAACGTGGCGGCCGACGCCGCCACGGCGCTCATCGGCCCACCGCCCCGACAGGAGCGGCGGGTACTACCAAGGTCGAAGCCATCTGCATCGTCATCGGGCCTGTGTACGCGCCAAAGCGGACACCGCCCGTGGGAGCCGTTTCGTGATCCATTCGCTGAGCCTGCAGCGCTCGGCCTGTGGACAGAGGCGGCTCAGCCCCGATACCCCTCCGCGCTCCCGCACGGCGGGTAAAAATCTTGAAATGCGTCCCGCCACACGGGACACCGCCGTCGACGGAGTTGTCGGTGACCTCCGAGAACGGGTGCATGAGGAGGGCGGCAGACACCGCGACCGAGCCCAGCGAGCCCACCCCGGAAGCGCTGCCCTTGTAGTTCCGTGCCGGAAATCTAACTTCCGGCACGAACTCCGCAAAGGCGAATGAACCGGACTGCGGTCCCGTCGCGCGGGACGCCTGCTGGGCCTGAACCGGTGTGAAACGGACAAGGTCAAGCTGACAAGGGACGGCACTCTCGTGCACTATGAGAACGACCTCGCCTTCCATATAGCTGGACCGACCAGAGCCCCTCGGGGCTGGACGAGCCAGATGTGCGGATGTGCGGGCCCGCCCCCTTCGTGAGAAGAGGGCGGACACCGATCGGTTGGGGGGAGATTTCTCCTCCCCTCCCGGTCCTGCTGAACCGCAAAGCCCCCGTGGTGGGGGCCCGCGGGTAAGGCGGGGGTACTGCTACAGCTGTGGTGGCCGTGGTTAGTGGCCTGGTGCTAGTGGCCCTGATAAGGGGCCGGATGGAATGAGCGGCCTGATAAGCCGCAGCTCAGGACCAGCAGCGAACTGGAACCTGTGCGACCGACACGGGTGATGAGCCCAGTCGGTAGACGGGCCGCGCGAGGCCAGCGGGAGGTTAGTCCGCTCTTGGCGCGCGCGGCCGATGGCCTTAGGTCATCCCGACCCCCTCGATACCGAAGGCGGAGTCGGCGAACCCGGAAACGGCCGAAGCCGTGAGGTCATGACTCATCGGACGCCCCCTCGACAGCGGCGTCCGGATGCTTCGCGGCCAGCCTCCGAAGAAGATGCGCGTACGCGCGACGGTTCCCGCGGTGAGGCTGGGCCCGCCCAGCCTCCCACTGCGCGACCGCGAGACGCTTGACGCCGATGGCGGCGGCGACTTCGGTCTGGGTGAGGCCGGCGGCAAGACGAAGCTGCTGCCGGACCTGGGGCGTGGGGAGAGTGTCTTCCTCCACCAGGGCGTCAATTCGCCTCAGCGGATCGGACATCGGGACCTCCACCCTAGAGAACCATTCCCGAAAACATACATGACCCCGGCGATCTTCGGTACCGAGAACGAGCGTGTTGCCGCGCGAGATACCGACCGACTGCACCCGACTCCCCACCCTTCCCCGACGACCGTTCCGCTCCTGACGTGAGAACGCGCAGGTAGAACCCCTTGGTGCCCCTGAACCGGAACAGATTTCGAGCGGTTGTTCCAGCGTGACTCGACGTGAAGTCCGGCTGCCCCCGTGTGCCGGGCAAATGATTCGCGAACCGTCCGGCCACGCGGGATGGGGAAGCCGAATGCCCGTCAGCCTGACCCAGTCAACGGCCGGTTCGCCGGTCACTGGCCGCCTCGCAGCTCCCGAATGTCCCCGGTCACGCGAGCCCTCCCAGATGGGAGTTGCTGGCCTTCGCTTCTTCGGCGAGCTCGGGGAGTTCGTCGACGATCACCCCGGCTTCGGCGAGCTGCTCCACACCGATGCAGTCGGCGACGAACAGGGACGGCTCGCGCCAGGCGATGACGACGCGCGCGAGGCCGGCGTTCAGGATCAGCTGCGCGCACGGCGTGACAGCATGGCGCCGCTGAGAGCAGGGTTCGAGCGTGCTGTAGATCGTTGCGGTGCGCAGCCGCAGGTCGCCTGAAGGCAGCTTCGCGAGCGCTGCTCCCTCCGCGTGCACGTGCGTGTCGGTCTCCCGGCTGTACCCGGTCGCCAGCTCGGTGCCGTCGTCGCCAACGATGACTGCACCGACCGAGTAGGCGCCTTCGGACGGCGGGCAGAGCTTCGACAGGTCGATCGCCCGGCGCATCCAGTACAGGTCACGCTCGTGTGCGGCGGAGGAGCGCTTCATCAGGCGCGTCCCTTCGGGGCGTAACGGAGGAGGACGACGTCGCCGATCGCGCGGGCTTCCAGCAGCTGCATCCGGGCGGTCGATCCGCCCGGGTAGGCCGCGGTGCCCAGGAACTTTGGGGCGTCGGTCTGGCCAACTAGGAGCGGGGCAACGACGAGGTGGAGCTCGTCGGCGAGGTCCAGGGCCATGATCTGGGTGTGGATCGTGCCGCCGCCTTCCACCATGAGCCGGCCGATTCCTCGGCGGCCGAGCTCGTCGAGGACCAAGCCCCAGTCCAGGTCGGCTCCGACGTTGACGACGTCAGCCAGCTCGCCGAGCGTGGCCTTCACTTTGTCGACGGCGGAGTCCACGGTGAATACGAGCTTCTGGCCTCCGTGGTGCCAGAACTTGAGGTCGGCGTCCAGATTGCCGCTCGCGGTGACCGTCACCTTCAGCGGGTACTCCGGCCGGCCCTCGGCAATCCGCTTCGCGCGCCGCTCCTCGGAGTTCACCAGGAGACGCGGGTTGTCCTTCCGCATCGTCGTCGCGCCGATCAGGATCGCGTCGACCGAGGCGCGTACCTCGTCCACGCGGTCGAAATCGTCGGCGTTGGAGAGCAGCAGCCGATCGGAGCTCGTGTCGTCCAGGTATCCGTCAACGCTCGTGGCGGCGGACAGCAATACGTACGGGCGGGCGGTCATCTGATCAGGCATCCATTTCTGATTCGTGGAGAAGAGTTCCGTCGAAAGCGCCGCGGAATTCCGCGACCTCCGGCAGGCGCTGCCAAGGCACGAGGGCCCTGTCCAGACGGGCGAGTTCGTTCAGGATGCGGCCGGAGCCGGTGCCCTGCGCCACGGTCAGCGCGTGCATCCCGATCGCGGCGGCCTGCTCGGGCACCCGGGCCCCGGCGAGGGACACTGCCTGCCGCGCCATGTAGACGCCGCGGTCGCGGTGGTAGCCGTCGGGGAGCAGCCGGATGGCGCCGCGGAACGCGTCGGCGGCCTGGTCGTGCTTGCCGAGGACTTCTAGGCCCTGAGCGCGGTGGACCTCGACGTACGAGGCGTTCAGCCAGACGCCCCAGGGAGAGGGGTCGGCGGCGACGCCATCGAGGGCGTTCCGCACGTGGTCGATGGCCCGCTCGCTCTCGGAGTACTCCCCCCGCAGCGCGTGGCCATACGCCTCGTAGGTGCGGGCCACGGCAGCCAGCCGGCTGCGCGGCCGCGCCATGCGCTGCGCGGCCTCGGCCAGGTCCACGACGTCCACGAGGTCGGCCATGTCGCCGGCGAGCTGCGCCTTCCGCGCCATCACGTAGGAGGTCAGGTCGACGTCGCCGACGGTGTGCGACCACTGGAAGGCGCGGTCCAGCCAGAACTGGGCCTTCGCGTTGTCGCCCAGGTCCTGGTAGAGCCAGGACAGGAACTCGCCGTACTGCGTCTGGAGCTCCATCAGGTCGTGCCGGTCACTGCCCATGGCGTCCTGGCGCAGCTGCTTGATGACGTCGATGTACTCGCGCGCGGCGGTGATGGCCTGTCGAGGGCCGAGCAGGTTGTCGCTCTCGATCAGCAGCCTGCGCGTGCGGCGCAGGTGCTCTACAGGGGTCGACCCGTACGCGGACGTGGTCCGCGCCTTGCTCGCCAGCCCCGGGATCGCGCCGGAGTCCGCAGCTGCGGGGGATCCTGCACCCAGCGCAGCCACGGCTCCGAGTCCCACTCCGCTGCGTAGAAGAGCGCGTCGATCGAGAGACACCCACACCACCGACCCATCTCGTAGACGACAGGGGACAGAGATCCCCTCCTCGTCCGACGCTGCCTGCTCCGGCAGGGTCAGGGCCAGTGCTGCCGACGACTTGGCCACATGAACGGGGGGATTGGCCACATGGCCACGGTCATCCCCGATGCGCTCCCACAGGCGGAACAGCATGCCGCCCGCGCCGAGCGCCCCGTCCAGTCGGGCGGCCTGGTCCCGGTCGGCCATCCGCTCGGCCCGCTCGAATCGTCCCAGGTGGCTGTGGTCAAGCAGGGCCCGCTTCGCAAGCGTGCGGAGGCTGAGTCCCCGGCCCGTACGGAGCTCTCGGAGTTCGTAACCCCAGTTATGCAGAGGCGACACCCAGGGCGTCAGCTCGTTCGCCTTCTGCGCCATCTCGCCCCCCAATCCCGTGGTCTATGTGGCCAGTTCGCCTGGCCACATGTCAGATCTGGAACTTGCGACTCACCCGCCGCTAGAACCGAAAGGTGCAGGTCGGCCTAGATGCGGGAGGTGTGGTTCAGTGGGTCTCGTTCTTGCCCGTCTTGGCCTCGATCGTGGACAACACGTTGGCCGGGTCCCCGTCGTACACGATGTGCTGTTCACCGGCGGCCGGTGCATGGAAGCGCCCTTCGAACCGCCGCAGGTCTTCCTCGCTGAACTCAATGCTGTTGGCGTCGACGAGCGCGTGAGCGTTCCGCTCCTTTATCCGTCCCCAGCGCACTTCGAGGGGTACGGGCAGGTAGATCAGGACGGGCGTGCCGCCAGCCTCCATCACCGCTGCCGCCCACAGACCACGGTCCTCAGGCGTCCAGAACCCGTGATCCACCACGACGTCGTGGCCGGCCGCCAAGAGCTCCTGGAGCTCGAGAGCGATGTCCTGAAGGACAGGCGCCTCTCGGACGCGAAACTCGCCGCGGGGGAAGTCGCGCCCGTAGTGCCCGTATCGCCTGAACATCTCCTCGTCGGGGCAGAGCCGCCGGTAGCCGGCCTGCTCAAAGGCTCGGGCCAAGGTCGTCTTGCCCGCTCCGGGCATCCCAGCCATGAGGATCCCGCGCGGCGCGGGTCCCGGGCGGCCGGACAGGGCGGCGGTGATGCGGCTGATCGCGAATCGTCCTTCCAGGGTCAAGGTGTCGGCGTGCGCAGCCCGGAGGAGGTCTTCGAGGCGAGCGTCCAGGCAGTTCACGAGGGTGTCGTCCAGAAGAACCTCATCGTGGATGGTCACCGCAACACCTCCGACGTAGAGCGCCGTGTACGGCCGGGTGCACCCAGGTCGACGCCGTACTCCAAGACTTGCTCGTCGGCATCCAGGAACCTTGCGGTCAGCACCAGGATCGCCGCGACGGTCCCGGCCTCCAGCTCCAAGAGGTCCAGGTCCTCTGGCGTGGCGATGCGAGCAGTCTCTTCATCCACGCGGTGCGTGACCTGCCGTCCGGTGGCTTCAGCGATCAGGTCCAGCGACAGCCCGCCCTTGAGACGCTCGCTCTTCGCCAGCTCGGGCAGGGCTCGGGCGAATTCTGCCGGGATCCAGGACGTCGAGTGGGAGACGATCCCATGAGCATCCCGGTAGACGCGGCTGCGGCGGATCACGTCGTCACCAGGATCGATACCGAGCGCGTACGCGACGTCCTCGGGCGCTGCCACTATGCCAGCGGTGTGGCCAGAGGACTTCTCGCCAACGCCCCACGAGGACTGAGTTTTGCTGCTGCGGTCATGGCGCTCCGAGCCGGAGGCGAGCGGCACGGGGCGGCCCACCACCTCGGTGCCGACCCCCGGGATGCCGTTGACCAGCTTCTCGTCGCGCAGCAGCTTCATGGCTCGGTCGGCTGTTGCGGTGCTGACGTTCCACTGGTCGGCCAGGGCGCGGATGCTCGGCAGCAGGTCTCCGGCCGCGAGTTCCTCCGAGTCGATCAGGGCGCGGTAGTGAGCCGCGATGCGCGCGTACGGCGGCCTGTTGTCCGCTCGGGGCTGCCCTGGCATGTCGTCCTCGCCTCCTTCGATTTCGTCTAGGTGCCTCACTATACCGCTTGACACCTGAGGCTACCTGAGGCAACCTCAGGTATGTACAACGACGGTGATCCCACGGGAGCACCGAGTAAGCAGCACCACCGCAAAACAGCGGGAGTCACCGTCTCTTCGGAGGTGGCGGCAGTGGGGTGAGCCGAGCTCCCCCGGCCGAGGCGCCTGTACCGAATAGCTACACCTGGTTCACCCCGAACAGCGCTGCTGCGCTGTCTGTCCGTCAGGACCACCAGCCGAAAGGCCGGCCTGGCGCGGCAGAGAAGGCAGCACCCGCTTCCGCGTCGTCAGGAGGTTTCGATGCCCCAGATCCGTCCCGGCCGTAACCGGTCCAAGAACACCAACCGTCGCGCGCCTCTGCTTCTCAGCGGGATGGCGCCGGAGGACTTCAACGTCCGTCCGGACGAGACGAAGTCGATCGCCTGCCCCGACTGCCGCACCTGGCGCCGGATCATGGGCGACAAGGTCCTCAAGATCCGTGAGCACTGCATCTCCGACAAGGTCGCGGAGGGCGAGAAGCACACCCTCTGCCCCGGCACCGACCAGGTCGTGGTCATCGACATCGACGTACAGCGCTGGCAGGCCCGGCAGAATCGGCTGCTGCGCGACGCGATGCCGCAGGACAACCGGCGTGCGGCCCAGCAGTTCTACAAGCCGCTTCCGGCCCCGGCCGCTCCGGTCTCCCGGATCAAGGCGGAGGTCACGCTGGAGTCGACCCGCCAGTCCTACCTTGCGCACCGCAGGGGATGCACGCGGTGCGTCGGCGGGCAGCACTGCACGGACGGCGGCATCCTCGCCCGCCGCTACGTCCTCGCCCTCCAGGAGGAGCCCGCCCGCCGCGACGCCCGCGAACAGCTGGAGCGCCAGGAGCGGCGCACCGCCCAGAAGCAGACGGCGCCGGCCGTCCGCAAGGCGCAGTGGGCCAAGCGCGGCGGCGAGGCAATCGAGGAGACGAACAACCTCTGCTCGGAGCGGACTTCCGGGTCGATCTCCGAGTTCCGCGGCCCGCAGCTTCCGCTGGAGCCGCAGGACGTGAAGGCACACGACCGGCGACAGGCCGAGCTGGGCAAGCGGTACGCGCGGAGGAACCCGGCGACGTCAGCCGCCTGATCCGCACACCGAGACGATCGACCACGGCCCCGGCCGCCCCGCAGTAGAGGGG
>NZ_JBSGXB010000107.1:0-22389 GCF_053609185.1 Streptomyces sp. NPDC054956
GTGTTCTGTTCTCTTCCCCTCCACCCCGCCGGGGGGCCTGTCCTCGTGCCCGGGGGGGCGTACGCCCCCCGGCGCCCCCGGGGGGGCCCCTTGCGGGGCGTACGCGCGGGGCCGCGGGGGCGTGCCGTTCGGTCGGGCGGATCCGTCAGGCGCGGGCGTGCCGGTCCGCGACGGTCAGGGCGTCGTCCAGCAGGGCCAGGCCCTCCTTCGCGTCCGCCTCCGTGATGTTGCACGGAGGGACCACGTGCGTGCGGTTCATGTTGACGAACGGCCACAGACCGGACGCCTTGCAGGCGGCGGCGAATTCGGCCATCGGCGCGTTGTCCGCACCCGCGGCGTTGTAGGGGACGAGCGGCTCGCGCGTCTCCTTGTCGCGGACGAGTTCCAGCGCCCAGAAGGTCCCGAGGCCGCGGACCTCGCCGACCGAGGGGTGGCGCTCCGCGATTTCGGCGAGGGCGGGGCCGATCACGTTCTCGCCGAGGTGGGCGGAGTGCTCGACGATGCCCTCCTCGTCCATGGCGGTGATCGTCGCGACGGCCGCGGCGCAGGCCAGCGGGTGGCCGGAGTAAGTGAGCCCGCCCGGGTAGGGGCGCGTGGCGAAGGTCTCGGCGATCTCGGCGGAGATCGCGACGCCGCCGAGCGGGACGTAGCCGCTGTTGACGCCCTTGGCGAAGGTGATCAGGTCGGGCGTGACGTCCCAGTGCTGGGCGGCGAACCACTTGCCGGTCCGGCCGAAGCCCGACATGACTTCATCGAGGATGAAGACGATGCCGTGGCGGTCGCAGAGCTCGCGCACGCCGGCCAGGTAGCCGGGGGGCGGGGTCATGATCCCGGCGGTGCCGGGGACGGACTCCAGGATGATCGCGGCGATCGTCGCCGGACCCTCGAAGGCGATGGTGTCGGCGAGGTGCGTCAGGGCGCGCGCGCACTCCTCGGCCTCGGTCGTCGCGTGGAAGGGCGAGCGGTAGAGGAAGGGTCCCCAGAAGTGCACGACGCCGGCGGCGGCCGTGTCCGAGGGCCAGCGGCGCGGGTCGCCGGTCAGGTTGATCGCGGCGGCGGTGGCGCCGTGGTACGAGCGGTAGGTGGAGAGCACCTTCTGCCGGCCCGTGTGCAGACGGGCCATGCGGACGGCGTTCTCGACGGCCTCGGCGCCGCCGTTGGTGAAGAAGACCTTGTCGAGGTCGCCGGGGGTCCGCTGCGCGATGAGGCGTGCGGCCTCGGAGCGGACGTCGACGGCGAAGCCGGGGGCCAGGGTGCAGAGCTTGGCGGCCTGCTCCTGGATGGCGGCGACGACCTTGGGGTGCTGGTGGCCGATGTTGGTGTTGACCAGCTGGGAGGAGAAGTCGAGGTAGCGCTTGTCGTCGTAGTCCCAGAAGTACGACCCCTCGGCTTTGGCCACGGCGAGCGGGTCGATCAGGGCCTGGGCGGACCAGGAGTGGAAGACGTGAGCGCGGTCGGCGGCCTTGACGGTGGCGCCCGAGGTGACGTGAGGGGTCATGCGGTCACGCTAGAAGTGCGCAGGTGGGGAGGGATATCGGCGGACTGTATGGGGGTGGGGGGCGGGTCTCGGCAGTCTGTATGGGGCGGGGGTAATTGACAGCATGCTGCCATCATGACAATCTACTGTCATAGAGCTTGGCCAGAAGAGGTACGGCGACGGCACCGGAGGCGAGCACGATGAGCGAAACCCAGACCGAGACCCGGACCGGGACCCGGAACCGGAGCGAGATCCCCCAGGCGGGTCGGACGGCGGCGGGCCGGCAGATCCACGTGGCGGTCTACGACACCTACGCCGACTGGGAGACGGGCCACACCACCGCGCACCTGACCCAGCGCGGCTACGAGGTCCGCACGGTCGGCCTCAGCGCCGGGGGCCACGTCACCACCATGGGCGGGCTGCGCGTCCAGCCCGACCTGGCGCTGTCCGAACTGCGCCCCGAGGACTCCTCCCTGCTCATCCTGACCGGCGCCGGACTGTGGGACACCGGCGACGAACTGGCTCCCTTCGCGGCGAAGGCCGAGGAGTTCCTGGCGGCCGGAGTACCGGTCGCGGCGATCTGCGGAGCCACGGCCGGCCTGGCCCGCGCGGGAGTCCTGGACACCCGTACGCACACCAGCGCGGCCCCCTTCTACCTCGACGCCCAGCCGGGCTACGCGGGCTCCGAGCACTACGTCGAGGCGGACGCGGTCACGGACGGCGACCTGATCACGGCGGGCCCCACGGAACCGGTGGCCTTCGCCCGCGAGGTCTTCGCCCGCCTCGGCGCCTACGAGCCGCAGGTACTCGACGCCTGGTTCCGCCTCTTCCACGACTCGGACGCGAGCGCGTACCCGGTCCTGATGGCAGCGGCGGAGGCGGGCAATGCCTGACGAGGAGGGGTCGGGGGTGGGCGGGGCCGGGGCCTCGGGCGGGGCCGGGGCCGCGGAGGGCTCCGGCCGGGCGCGGCAGGAGCTGTTGAGCCGGACCGCCCTCGGGGTGTTCCGCCTCAACGGCCAGTTCCTCTCCGTCTCGGAGGAACTGGCCCGCCCCGCCGGCCTGACCGCCGCCTGGTGGCAGGTGCTCGGGGCCGTGCTCGGCGAACCCCTGTCCGTGGCCGGCATCGCCCGGGCCATGGGCATCACCCGGCAGAGCGTGCAGCGCATCGCCGACCTGCTGGCGGCCAAGGGGCTCGCCGAGTACGTCCCGAATCCGGCCCACCGCCGTGCGAAGCTGCTGCGCCCCACGGAGGCCGGCCGCGCCGCTGTCGCGCTGATCGGCCCGGGCCACGCCTCCCTGGCCACCCGCCTCGCGGAGGCCCTGGGCGAGGACGCCTTCGCCGAGACGGTCCGCGTCCTGGAACGCCTGTCGGCCGCGCTGGACGCCTTGCCGCCCACCCCGGACGCCACCGCCCCCGACGCCTGAGGACCGCCCCGCAGGGCATCACCCGCCGGCACGCACCCGCCCAGCACGGGCGGGCGGGCGGGCGGGCGGACCGAATCCGCCCTGCACGGTGCAGGGACACGGCCCGCCCGGTGCGCGGCACTCAACTGGCGGGCCCGTCATCCGAGTCGGCGCCAGGGGTGCCGGACTGGAGGTGCGCCCTCTCCCGGGCCGACCCGAACCAACCGCCCCCCGCCGGCCCGTTCGCGCGGCCGCGGGCAACCGCGCCCGGTACCGCGCCGGCCGCATTACTGTCGTCCTCCGGCGAGTCCCAGGGGGAGGACCAACCCGTCATGGAACAACTGCACCCGAGGGACCCGGAGCACATCGGTCCTTATCGACTGCTCGCCCGCCTCGGCACCGGCGGGATGGGCCAGGTCTTCCTCGGCCGGTCCGACCGCCAGGGCACGGGCGCCGGGACCGGCACGTCCGCAGGCGCAGCCACCGGCGCGGGCACGGGCACAGTCACCGGCACGGCCACCACCACCCGCGCCGTCGAGCCCCACACCGCCGCCGTGAAGCTGATCCACCCCCACCTCGCCGCGCACCCCGGCTTCCGCGCCCGGTTCCGCCGCGAGGTCGCCGCCGCGCGGCTCGTCGGCGGAGCCTGGACCGCGCCCGTCCTCGACGCCGACCCCGACGCGGAGGTCCCCTGGCTGGCCACCGCCTACATCGCCGGGCCGAGCCTGCGCCAGGCCGTCGGCCGCGACTTCGGCCCGCTGCCGGTCGAGTCCCTGCGGGTCCTGGCCGAGGGGCTCTCGTACGCCCTCCAGGACATCCACCGCGCCGGCCTCGTCCACCGGGACCTGAAGCCGGGCAACATCCTGCTCACCGTCGACGGCCCCCGCGTCATCGACTTCGGCATCGCCCGGACCCTCGGGCCCACCGGCGACGCCGCCCTCACCCGGACCGGCGAACTCCTCGGCTCCCCCGGCTTCCTCGCCCCCGAGCAGGTGCACGGCACGCACGTGACCCCCGCCTGCGACGTCTTCGGGCTCGGCGCGGTGCTCGCCTACGCCGCCACGGGCCGGCTGCCGTTCGGGGACCAGGAGCAGTCCGGGGGCATCGCGGCGCTCCTGATGCGCGTCACCGAAGCGGAACCCGATCTGGGCGGCGTACCGCCCGAACTCCGTGACCTCGTACGGGATTGCCTGCGCAAGGATCCGGCCGCGCGGCCGACCCCCGCCGAGGTGCTCGCGCGGGTGGCCTCCGACGGCGCGCGCGAGCCCGGTCCTTGGCTTCCGGAGGCGCTGGTCGTGCGGCTCGGGCAGCATGCCGTGGCCCTGCTGGACCGCGAGGACGCCGGCCCGGACCGCCCCGCGCCCCCGGCTCCGGCTCCGGCTCCGGCTCCGGCTCCGGCCCCGGCTCCGGCTCCGGCCCCCTCCCCCGCTCCTCCCCCGCACGCGGGGGAAACGGAACCCTCCGGGCCCGGGCAGCGACCCCGTCCGCACTCCCGGTACGCCTCCACCGCCTTCCTGCTCGCCGTCTCCGCCGTCGTCGCCGTCGCGGCGGGCGGCACGGTGTACACCGTCATGAGCGGCGACGACGGACGCCCGTCCCCCGCCGCCGGTCCCACGGCCTCCCCGCAGGCCACTGCCACCGCTTCCGGCGGTTCCGGCGGTTCCGGCGGTTCCGGCGGTTCCGGCGGTTCCGGCGGTTCCGGCGCTTCCGGCGGTTCCGGCGGTTCCGGCCTTCCCGACACGCTCCCCGCGGCGTACGCCGGCACCTGGCGCGCCACTTCCAGCGGCCAGACCTGGGTGCTCACCCTCACCCCCGGCGGGGCCGGCGCCCCGGTCATGTTCCTGTCCGTCCAGGCTCCGGGGCTCGCCTGTTCCTGGAGCGCACCGCTGCGCACGACCACCCCGGGCGCCGCGGGAACGTCCGGCACCGCGGGCACCACGGGCACCACGGGCACGTCCGGCACCACCAACACCGTGTGGCTCGACCCCTCGACCGTCACCTCCGGTGTCCCACCGACCTGTTCGCCGGGTGGCCGGAGCACGTTGCGGCTGCTTCCCGACGGAAGCCTCGTCCGGGAACTCGAGAACAGCGCGAGCGCCCCGCTCACGTACCGCCGGAAGTGACCGTCCTGGCCCCTGAGTAGCCCCTGTCATACCTGAGAGCTAGTTGAGAAGACGGCTCTCCAGCGGGACGCCGACCACGGCCTCCGATTCCTAATTTCGTGACCAGAGAAGAACGCAGCACCGCCCCTCTGGCACGAACGAAGGAACCGACCCATGAGCCGCCGACCCTCCGCACGTCCCGCCGGCCGCCCCAGCGGCCGCCTGCGCCGCACGCTGCTGGCCGGACTCGTCGCCGCGGCCGTCGTGTTCCCCGTTTCCGCCGCCGCCTCCCCCCAAGTGCCCGCCCCGGCCCCCGCTTCCATGGGCGGGGCCGCCTCCCTCTCCTCCCGGTACGCCGCGAACCTCGCGAACCTCTCCGAGGCCGCCGTGATGGCCCAGGACGCCGGCCGGGCCGGCCGGGCCGCGAAGCTGCGGGCGATGGAGGCCGGCGGGGAGGCCCGGTTCCTCGTCTTCGACGGGCGCGGCAAGGGCCGCGCGATCGAGGTGTTCGGCGACCTGGAGAGCGCCGACCGCGTCGCGGTCCTGGTCCCCGGGTCGGACACGACGCTGGACACCTACCAGAGGTTCCGTGCCGGGGCGCTCGCCCTGCAGCAGCGCCTCCAGGCCGAGCATTCCCGCTCCGCCGTGGTCGCCTGGCTCGGGTACGACACCCCCGGCACGGTCAGCCCGACCGTCCTGACCACCGGCCGCGCGGACGAGGCCGCAGCCGAACTCGGCCCGTTCCTGGCCGGCTTGGAGCGGATGACCGTCGCGGACGCCCGGCTCTCGCTGCTCTGCCACTCCTACGGGTCCGTGGTCTGCGCCCGCACCGGGACGGGCCCCAAGGTCACCGACATCGCCCTGTTCGGCAGCCCGGGCACGGGGGCCGGCTCCGCCGCCGACCTGCCGACCCGTGCCCGGGTGTGGGCGGGGCGGGGCGCCGGCGACTGGATCGCGAACGTCCCGCACGTCCGCGTCGGCGGGGTCGGGTTCGGCACCGATCCGGTGGACCCGGCCTTCGGAGCCCGGCCCTTCGCGGCCGGTTCCGGCGGGCACAGCGACTACCTCAAGCCGGACACCGAGTCCCTGAACAGCCTGGCCGGGATCGTGCTCGGCACCTCCCCGGCGGCCCGGCCCGCCACCCCGACCGCACTCGCCGCGCACCTCACCCCGTCAGCCGTCACCGCTCCGGAGGCCTCCCATGCGCTCGTATAAGCCCTACGCCCGCTGGTCCGCGCTCGCCGACCGCATGGACGCCGGCACCCCCGCCCACCGGGACCGGGCCGTGGACGCGCTGCGGGCCTTCGCCATCCTCGGTGTGGTGCTGGGGCACTGGCTGGTCACCGCGCTCACCAGCGTCGACGGGGCCCTGTGGACCACCAGCCCGCTCGCCCACATGAGCGGTCTGGCCCCGGTCTCCTGGGTGTTCCAGACCCTGGCCGTCTTCTTCCTCGTCGGCGGCCATGTCGCCGCCCAGGGGTACGAGTCGGCGCGCGGGCGGGGAGTCTCCTACGGGCAGTGGGTCGGGCAGCGCCTGGGCAGGCTGTTCCGGCCGGTCGCGGCCGTCCTCGTCCTGTGGACCGTCGTGGCGGGCGGCATGCTCCTCGGCGGCGTCGGTACGGACACCGTCCACACGCTGCTCAAACTCGCCGTCTCCCCCTTGTGGTTCCTCCTCGTCTTCGCCGCGCTCACCGCCGCGACCCCGCTCGTGTCCCGGCTCAGCCCGCTGTGGCCGCTGGCCGTGGTGGCCGTCGTCGACGTCTGGCGGTTCGCCCTCGGCGGGCCGGAGTGGATCGGCTGGGTCAATGTCGCCGCCGGCTGGCTGGTCCCCTACACCCTGGGCGCCGCCTGGGCGCGGGGTGCTTTCTCCGGCCGAAACCCGGCAGCTCTGCTGCTGGGCGGCGGGATCGCCGCCACGGCCGCGCTGATCGTCTGGGGCGGGTACCCGGCGTCCATGGTCGGCGTGCCCGGGGCCTCGATATCGAACCTGAACCCGCCGACGCTGGCCGCCGTCGCGTTCGGTCTGGCCCAGTGCGGGCTGGCGCTGCTGCTGCGGGGGCCGCTGGCCCGGGCGATGAGCCGGCCGCGCGCCTGGGCGAAGGTGGCCCTGGTGAACCTGTCCGCCATGACCGTCTTCCTGTGGCACCAGACCGCGATGATGGCCGTCACCGCCCTGGGGCTGCTGGTCTCCACGGACCTGCCCGGGCTGCACACCGTGCCCGACTCGGCCGGGTGGATAGCCGTCCGGCTGCTCTGGCTGCCGGTGTTCGCCGCCGCTCTGACCGTCTGCTGGGCCGCCTTCCGCACCTACGAGCAGGGTGGCCACCGCGCCAGGAGCCGTGCCCCGCACGGAACTTCCGCGATCCCCGCGACCCCGTCCAGGATCGTCGCCTCGGCCGTCTCGGCCGGCGGGAGGATCGCGCCGGCCTCCGTCACCGGCCGGGTGGCACGCTCCGAGGAGGCCGTCCGTGCCTAGGCTGGGCGACGTGAACGAGCAGAGTGAGCCCACGGCATCGGCCCCGGTCGGAGCACGGCCCGGCTCCGCGCTCCTCGGAGGTGGCGACCGTCCCCGCACCTCGAGTTGGGCCGTGGTGCGGGGCGTGGTCCGGGATCTGCTCGACCTGAGGTCCGATCCGCTTCCGAGGATGTCGCGGCCGCGCTGGCTGGCCTGGCTCCCGCACGTGGTGCTCCTCTACCTGGCGGTGTCCTTCGCGGTCCTCACCGTGGAACAGCTCCGCGAGCACTACGAGATCACCGGCGGCTGGGTGCCGTTGCTGTCGGTCCTGGTCGGCCTGTCCGTCGTGGTCGCCGTGCGGCGGCCGATGGCCGGTTTCTGGCTCGGCCTCACCGCGGCGGGACTGACCGCCTGGACGATCTACGGCAACGTCGGACAGGGGCAGAGCTGGCCCTGGATGCCCGCCGGAATCTTCTGCTTCGCGCCGGTCCTGTTGCTGGTGGCCCTGCGCGTGCGGCCCTGGGCGACCAGCGGGGCGGTCCTCGTCCCGATCGCCTTCACCGGTCTGGCCGAGCTCCTCTTCAAGCCCGCGCACAGCGGGACCAGCCTCCCCGGGGCCGTCCTCCTCTTCGGCTTCACCGGCCTCCTCGGCTATGCCCTGCGCGCGACGCGCCTGGCCCGCACCAGGCTCGTCGAGCAGGAGACCCTCACCGAGGAGGAGCGCGCCCGGCGCACGCTGCTGGAGGAGCGCAGCCGCATCGCCCGCGAGCTGCACGACGTCGTGGCGCACCACATGTCGGTGATCTCCATCCAGGCGCAGGTGGCCCCCTACCTCGTGGAGAACCCGTCGGAGGAGCTCAAGGAGAACCTGGCAGGCATCCGCGCGAATGCCCTGGAGGCCCTGACGGAGCTGCGCCGCGTGCTGGGTGTCCTGCGTTCCGAGCATCCGGACGATCCCGCCGACTCCCACCATCCGCAGCCCACCCTGGCCGAGTTGGAGGGGCTCGTGGACAACGTGCGGGCGGCCGGGCTGGACGTCACCATCGAGATCGCGGGAGCCCGGCGGCCGCTGTCCCCGGGCCTGGAGCTCACCGCGTACCGGATCGTGCAGGAGGCCCTGAGCAACTGTCTGCGGTACGCGCCGGGTTCCCGGGTCGAGGTCGGTCTCGCCTACGGGCCGCGCGAACTGCACGTGTGCGTCGCCAACTCCGCGCCGACCCGGCCGGTCCCGCCGTCGCCCGGAGCGGGGCACGGACTGCTGGGGATGCGGGAGCGGGCGGGCATGCTGGGGGGCGAGCTGGCCGCCGGGCCCCGCCCCGGCGGGGGGTACGAGGTGAGCGCCGTGCTCCCCTTCGACCCCGTGTCCCCGGGCGGCGGTTTCTCCGCCGCCCCCGGGACGAACAAGGAGGATTCATGACCGCCCCGGTCAAGGTGATGATCGCCGACGACCAGATGATGGTCCGGCAGGGCTTCACCGTGCTCCTCAACGCCCAGCCCGACATCGAGGTCGTCGGCCAGGCAGTCGACGGAGCCGAGGCCGTGGCGAAGGTCGCCGAGCTCGCGCCGGACGTGGTCCTGATGGACATCCGCATGCCCGGGATGGGCGGCATCGAGGCCACCTCCCTCATCACCGGCGCCCCGGGCTCCACGGTGAAGGTGCTGGTGCTGACCACCTTCGACCTCGACGAGTACGTGTACGAGGCGCTGCGCGCCGGCGCCTCGGGTTTCCTCCTCAAGGACGCCTCGGCCGATCAGCTGGCCGAGGCGGTCCGCGTGATCGCCGCCGGGGAGGCGCTCCTGGCTCCGAACATCACCAAGCGCCTGATCACGGAGTTCTCCCGGCTGGGGGCTCCGCGGGCGCCCTCGAAGACGCGGATCGACGAGCTGACCGGGCGGGAGACGGAGGTGCTGTCGCTGGTCGCGCAGGGGATGTCGAACGCGGAGATCGCCGAGCACCTGATCCTGGCCGAGCAGACGGTGAAGACGCACGTGGGCCGGATCCTGGTGAAGCTGGGCCTGAGGGACCGCACACAGGCGGCGGTCTTCGCGTACGAGACGGGCCTGATCCGTCCGACGGGCTACTGAAACGGCCCGGGTAGTACTTGAGGGGGACCCCGGGAAATCCCCTTCAGCGGCGACGCGGACCAGGTCGCGGCCCGCCTACCGTGGGGAGCATGACCGAGACGACCCCCGGGGCCACCCCCCGGACACCCGAGTTCCGGCTGGCTTCGGGCCTCGTCCAGAGCCTGCGCCAGGATCTGATCACCGATGCCTTCGCCTACCGTCCGCTGCCGCCGATGCGCACGGACGGGCCGCTGACGCGGCGGCTCCCCCGGCGGATACGGGCGGAGGCGGCGTACCTGCCGCACGCGGTCCTGTGTGTCGTGGCGTTCTTCACGGTGACCTTCACGACAGCCACCAGCGGCCTGCCTCCGGCCGGCCTGGTCATGGGCCTGCTGGCGGCAGCCCCGATCCTGATGACCCTGGCGCGGCCCGTGGGAGCCTTCTGGGTCGCGGTGGCCGTCACGCTGGTCTTCTCCGTCATCGAGTCCTCGGATCCCAACTGGCCCTGGTCTCCGCCCACGTTCGCCTCGTACCTCGTGACGATGACCGTGGTCGCCATGCGGACCAAGCCGCGCACCGCGGGCTGGATGTGGCTGGTCACCGTGGCGATCGGCACCGGGGTGTCGGTGCTCTTCGGCCACGGGGAATCCGTCACCCTCGGCCCGATGGCGTTCGTGTCGGCGATCGCCCTGCTGACCGTCAGCGTCCGCAACATCCGCAAGCAGGCGGAGCAGGAAGTGACCGCGCAGCAGGTGGTCACGGCCGTCGAGCGGGACCGGCGGACCCTGCTGGAGGAGCGGACCACGATCGCCCGGGAGCTGCACGACGTGGTCGCCCACCACATGTCGGTGGTGGCCATCCAGGCGGAGGCGGCGCCGTACCGCGTGAAGAACCCGCCGCCGGAGCTGGAGGCCGCGTTCGTCACCATCCGGGAGAACGCGGTGGCGGCGCTGACCGAGCTGCGCCGGGTGCTGGGCGTGGTCCGTTCCGCGGACTACGAGGCGCCGGACGCCCCGCAGCCGACGCTGGCCTCGCTGGACGGCTTGCTGGCCAATGTGCGCGAGGCCGGGCTGAGCGTGGAGAAGACGGTGACGGGCGCCGTGCGGGAGCTGCCGCCGGGCGTGGAGCTGTCGGCCTACCGGATCATCCAGGAGGCCCTGAGCAACACCTTGCGGCACGCGCCGGGCGCGGTGGCCGGGGTCGAGGTGTCGTACGTGCTGGGCGGCCTGGGCATACGGATCGTCAACGAGGCGG
Organism: Streptomyces sp. NPDC054956; assembly: GCF_053609185.1. Taxonomy (NCBI): domain Bacteria; kingdom Bacillati; phylum Actinomycetota; class Actinomycetes; order Kitasatosporales; family Streptomycetaceae; genus Streptomyces; species Streptomyces sp. NPDC054956. Next base: position 10,757 of record NZ_JBSGXB010000107.1, read on the forward strand.
CGACCGGGGACGCCCGCCCCTCGCCGGGGTCCGGGCAGGGGATCACCGGGATGCGTGAGCGGGTGGCCATGCTCGAAGGGGAGATGACGGCCGGGGAGACGGCCTCCGGGGGGTACGAGGTGGCGGTGTTCATACCGGTGGCGGCCGCCCGCCCGGAGCCGGCGAAGGATCCGGCATGACGATCAGGGTGCTCATCGTCGACGACCAGATGATGGTCCGGGAGGGCTTCTCCGTCCTGCTGAACGCGATGGACGGGATCGAGGTGGCCGGGGAGGCGGTGAACGGGCGGGAGGCCATCGCGCAGGTGGCGGCGCTGCGGCCGGACGTGGTGCTGATGGACATCCGGATGCCGGAGATGAACGGCCTGGAGGCGACGCGGGAGATCGTGGCCGCCGACACGAACGCGAAGGTGCTGGTCCTGACGACCTTCGACCTCGACGAGTACGTGTACCAGGCGCTGCGGGCCGGAGCCTCGGGCTTCCTCCTCAAGGACGCCTCCGCCCGGCAACTGGCCGACGGGGTGCGGGTGGTGGCGGCCGGGGAGGCGCTGCTGGCTCCCTCGGTGACCAAACGGCTGATCACCGAGTTCTCGAAGCTGTCGGAGGTCCGGACGCATTCGGGTGCGGCTGCGGTCTCGGAGCTGACCGAGCGGGAGACGGAGGTGCTGGTCCTGATCGCGCAGGGGCTGTCGAACGCGGAGATAGCGGACCGTCTGATCATCGCCGAGTCCACCATCAAGACGCACGTGAGCCGCGTCCTGGTGAAGCTGGGCCTGCGGGACCGTACGCAGGCCGCGGTGTTCGCCTACGAGACCCGGCTGGTGGTCCCGGGCTAGAGCCGGATCCGGCGATGCGAAAAGTTGTCCACAGGTGTGGACAACTTTTCGGGTGGCGGATTCCCGAGGGCGAGCGAAGCGCCCCGCCCTGCGGGGAACCGGTCCTGATCTGCTTGGATGCCCGGGTGACCGACCCGAACATGCCCTCGCCGTGCCCTTGCGTACTGTGCGATCCCGCCGCCTCGGCGACCTTCCGCACACGCCGGCGGCGGAGGAAGGCCTGGGGCCGGGAGATGGCGGACGTCCGCAGGCACGGCTGGCACGTGGTGGGTGTCGGAGGCGAGTCCCTGCCCGACTGGTCCTTCACCGTCGGCCTGTGGCATTCCCATCGGATCCCCGAGGTCGCCATGTTCGGTCTGGAGCTTCAGGGCCTGATGCACTGGGTCAACGACGCGGCCGCCGAACTGCGGGACGGGGCCGCGGCGGAGCCCGGCGCCCTGCTCCCGGGTGTCATCGAGGGGTACGAGGTCCAACTCCGGCCCGTCGATGCCAGTTGGCACCGGCCGCTGCTCGGTACGGCCGTCGGTTTCTACCGCCGGACTTCGGTCCCCGTGCTCCAACTGGTCTGGCCCGACCGGGACCACCGCTGGCCGTCGGACGAGGAGGCCAGTCCGGGCTGCCGCGCGCAGCCGAGCCTGTGGCTTCCGGTCGACGAGCACCCGGCCGGGATGTGGACCGAGGAGGCCGCCGAGAGCTGAGCAGCCCCGGCCACCCGGCCACCCGGCCTCCCGGGCCTCCCGGGCCTCCCGGTCAGGCCGGCAGGTCGCGGTGGCGCAGGGCGGTCAGGCCGGATGCCAGGAGGGCCGCCGCCACGGCGGTCAGTATCAGCAGAGGCGCCCAGGTCAGGGACTCGGCTCCCGGGAGTCTGGGCAGGTGGGCGAAGGGCGAGAGGTCCAGCACCGCCCGGGGGAGGTTCAGCGCCGGGCCGATCCAGCCCAGTGCCAGCGCGGCGCCGGCGACCGCCCAGGCGGCCGGCGCGAAAGTGGGGGCCGCCCCGTACACGAGGGCCGCGAGGGCCCCGATCACCCAGACCGCGGGGAGCTGCGCGAGGCAGGCCCCGACGGCGGCGGCGACATCCTCGCCGTGGCCGATGCCCAGGCCGAGCCCGCCGAGCAGCAGGATCAGCGCCGAGCCGCCGAAGGCCACGGCGAGGTGGCCACCGGCCCAGCGGAGGCGACCGAGGGCGTTCGCGAGGAGCGGCTCCGCACGCTGCCCCGACTCCTCCGCGGCCAGGCGCAGCACCGCCGAGACGATGTAGAGGGCGGCCACCAGTCCGAGCATCCCCGCCATCGTCGCCAGGAAGGCGTCGGTGAGCCCGGCCGCCTGCCCGCTCACGCTGCCCGCACCGCCCGAACCGCCCATCCGCTCGATGAGCTCCCGGGTCTTGGCGTTGTCGCCGACCAGCTCGGCGGCCCCGTCCGCCATCGTGCCGAACACCGCGCCGGCAGCCAGGAATCCGAGGCTCCAGCCGAGCAGGGAGCCGCGCTGCAGCCGCCACGCCAGCGCGCCGGCCCCGGTGAGCCGCCCTTCGGCCGGGCCCGGGCGGGCCGGCAGGAGGCTCATGCCGAGGTCGCGGCGGCCGGCGAGCACGTAGGCCACGGCCGCCTGGGCCGTGACGGCCGCGGCGAACAGGGCCAGCACCCACCAGCGTTCGGCCGCGAAGGCCCGTAGGTGTTCCAGCCAGCCCAGGGGCGAGATCCAGGTCGCCGCCGAGGCGCCGTCCGGCGATCCGGTGTCGCCCGCGGCACGCAGGACGAAGGCCGCGCCGAGCACGGCACCCGTGAGTCCCTTGGCGAGCCTCGCGCTCTCGGTGAGCTGCGCGGCGACGGCGGCCGCCGACGCGAACAGCATTCCGGTGGCGCCGACACCCAGGCCGAGGGCGAGCGCTCCGGCCGCGCCCTGTCCGGCGAGTCCGGCCGTGACGAGGAGCGCGAGCAGGGCGTTGGCGACGGCGGCCGCGAGCAGGGCCGCCGTGAGCGGGGCACGGCGCCCCACCATCGCCGCGGACAGCAGCTCCTGACGGCCCGTCTCCTCCTCCTCGCGGGTGTGGCGGACCACGATGACCAGGCTCATGATCCCGGCGAGCAGACCGGCGAAGATCCCGCCCTTCCAGACCGTCAGGGCGCCGATCGAATCGCCGAAGGCCGGGCCGTAGAGGGCGCGGAGCGAGCCGTTGGAGTTCGCCGTGGCGGCCAGGGCGGCCCGTTCGGCCGCGTCGGAGTACATCGATGCGAGCGAGGCGGGCATCGCGAGGACCATCGCGGCCGAGGCCACGATCCAGACCGGCATCATCACCCGGTCCCGGCGGAGCGCGAGCCTCAGCAGGGCGCCCGTCCCGGCCAGTTGGCGGCGCCTCATCGGACCGCTCCCGCCCGGCCGTCGCGCGCGTCGTCCCGCCCGCCGCCCCGCCCGCCGTCCTGCGCGTAGTGCCGCAGGAAGAGTTCTTCGAGGGTCGGCGGGGTCGAGGTCAGCGAACGCACGCCCGAAGCGGCCAGCGACCGCAGTACGGCGTCCAGCTTGTCCGTGTCGGCCTGCAGGCGGACCTTCGGCCCCCGCACCTCCACGTCGTGGACTCCGGGCAGGTGGGCGAGGCCGTTCGGCGGTCCGGCGAGCTCGGCGCTGATCGACGTACGCGTGAGGTGGCGCAGTTCGGCGAGGCTGCCGGTCTCGACCGTACGACCCCTGCGGATGATGCTGACCCGGTCGCAGAGAGCCTCGACCTCGCCGAGGATGTGCGAGCTGAGCAGGACGGTGCGGCCGGCGGCGCGGGCCTCGGCGACGCAGCCGCGGAAGACCTCCTCCATCAGCGGGTCGAGGCCGGAGGTGGGCTCGTCGAGGACGAGCAGTTCGACGTCGGAGGCGAAGGCGGCGACGAGGGCGACCTTCTGCCGGTTGCCCTTGGAGTACGTACGCCCCTTCTTGGTCGGGTCGAGTTCGAACCGCTCGATCAGCTCGGCCCGCCGGGCCCGGTCGAGGCGGCCCCCGCGCAGGCGCCCGTACAGGTCGATGACCTCGCCGCCGGAGAGGTTGCGCCAGAGGGTGACGTCCCCGGGGACGTAGGCGACGCGGCGGTGCAGCTCGACGGCGTCGGCCCACGGGTCCCCGCCGAGCAGCTCGGCGGTGCCGGAGTCGGCGCGCAGCAGCCCGAGCAGGACCCGGATGGCGGTGGACTTGCCGGCGCCGTTGGGGCCGAGGAAGCCGTGGACCTCGCCGGTGGCGACCGCGAGGTCGAGTCCGTCCAGTGCGTGGGTGCGGCCGAACGATTTGTGGAGTCCGGCGACGCTGATTGCCTTCGTCATGGTTCCGAACGTACGCTTCTTTCACAATTTTGTGAAGGTCGGGAATCACGTAAAGTCGGCAGGGTGGCGGAAGACGTGGACGACGTGAAGGACACCCGGGACGGCACTCGGGACAACACCCGGGACGACACCCGGGACGAGGAAGCGGTCTCCCGCTTCGTCGAGCGGTTCGCCGCGCAGCTCACCGAGGCGGGCATGCAGCGCATGGCGGCGCGCGTGTTCGCGCAGCTGCTCGCGAGCGACGGCGGCGCGATGACCTCGGCGGAACTGGGCGAGGCGCTGCGGATCAGCCCGGCGGCGGTGTCCGGGGCCGTGGCGTACCTGTCCCAGGTCAACATGGTCAGCCGCGAGCGCGAGCCGGGCTCCCGGCGCGACCGCTACGTCCTGCACAACGAGCTCTGGTACGAGACCTTCACCCGCCGCGACCAGGTCCTGACCCTCTGGGAGAAGACGCTCCGCGACGGCGCGGCCGGCCTCGGCCCCGACACCCCGGCGGGCGTCCGGATCGCCGAGACGGCGGCGTTCTTCGAGTTCCTGCAGCACGAGCTGCTCGGCCTGATGGACCGCTGGCGCACCCACCGCGCGACGCTGAACCTCCCGTAGCAGGCCCCGGCCCGTCGGCGCGTCAGCCCGGGAGCCCACCAGCCCGCCGGCCCGGCAGCCGTCAGCCCGCCCCGACGGCCAAGTCGATCGCCGTCGCGGCGTCCGGGGCCACCAGGGTCGGGCTGAAGCCGGTCTCGCGCCAGGCCGCGCCCCCGGAGACCCAGACCGTCCGGACACCGAGGGCGTGGGCTCCGGCGATGTCCGCCGCCGGGGAGTCGCCGATCATCCAGGCGGATTCCAGGGCAGCGCCCGCCGACGCCGCCGCCGCGCGGAAGAGCTCCGGACCGGGCTTCTTGTGGCCGACCGCCTCGGAGATCACCCATCCGTGCACCAGCGCGTCGAGTCCGGTGGTGCGGATCTTCGCCTCCTGCTGCTCCGTCCGCCCGTTCGAGACGATCACGCTGCGCAGGCCGGCCGCCGCCGCCCGCTCCAGGGCGCCCCGGGTGGCTGCCGGAAGCACCACGCGGTCCGCCCCGCCGACGGCCAGGAGGTGCTCGACGGCCGCCTCCGGAAACCGGTTCCCGAACCGGTCCGCCACGGCCCGCGCGAGCGTCTCCCTCGGCGTGTAGCCGCTGGCGTCCGCCGCCATCAGCCACTCCAGGTCGGCGGCCGGCAGGCCGTGCTCCGCCAGCGCCGCCGCGCACGAGGCGCGGAAGGCCGCGTCGCGGTCGATCAGCGTGTTGTCGAGGTCCAGCATCAGCAGCCGCGGCATGGCGGTCAGTAGATCACCCGCCTAGCGTGAGCCGGGGGGCGTCCGCGCCCGGGCCTCAGACCTCGGGGGCATCCGACCGGCAAGGAGCGCAACCGCATGGCTTCCGAGCGCACCACCCCCGCCATCGTCCTCGTCCACGGGTTCTGGGGCGGCGCCGCCCACTGGGCCAAGGTGATTCCCGAGCTCCACCGGCGCGGTCTCACCGACCTGCACGCCGTCGAGAACCCGCTCACCTCCCTCGCCGACGACGCCGAGCGCACCCGCAAGATGGTCCGCCAGATCGACGGCCCGGTCCTGCTCGTCGGTCACTCGTACGGCGGCGCGGTCATCACCGAGGCGGGCGATCTGCCCCATGTCACCGGACTGGTCTACGTCGCCGCCTTCGCCCCGGACGCCGGCGAGAGCCCCGGCGGGCTCACCCAGGAGATGCCGCCGGCGGCCTTCGAGAACATCGCCCCCGACTCCGACGGCTACCTGTGGGTCGAGCGGGACAAGTTCCACGAGAGCTTCGCCCAGGACCTCACCCCCGAGGAGGCCCTGGTCATGGCCGTGACCCAGAAGGCGCCCCTGGCCTCCACCTTCGGCGACGCGGTCACCGCGCCCGCCTGGCGCGCGAAGCCGTCGTGGTACCAGGTCTCCACCGCCGACCGCATGATCAACCCCGACAACGAGCGCCGCATGGCCGCCCGCATGGACCCCCGCAAGACCATCGAGCTGGACGCGAGCCACGCCTCCCTCGCGTCCCTCCCGGGCCCGGTCTGCGACCTCATCGAGTCGGCCGCCTCCGCCTGACGGCGGCCGGCCGCCCGCCCCCGCCCTAATCCCCCGGCCCGTCGACACCCCGCCCGGCCGCGCCCCGCCCGGCCGCACCCCGCCGCCACAGCCTGCGCGCCAGGCCCAGCTCGCGGGCGAGCGGGGCCCATACGACGGCCCCCAGGCCCGGCTCCCCGGCCAGCCACACCGAGCTCTCCACCGGCGGGTCGGGGGCGTCCGACTCCGCCGGCGAGGGCGGGAGGGCCGACTGCGGGAGGGCCGGGTCGGTACGGGGCCACGCGCGCGGCGGCAGCACCCGGCGGCCCAGCGGCCCCAGGGTCAGCACGTGGCGTCCGCCGTCGAGGACGAGCAGCGGCGGCAGCCCGCTCCCGCGCAGCACCTCCGCCTCGTACGGCGTCCAGCGCAGCCCCGGGTCCCGCAGGATGCGGGACACGCGCTGGGCGGCGTACAGCTCCCGGAGCGCGAAGAGCACCGGCAGGCACAGCAGCCCCATCAGCACCGCCTGAAGCGGCGCGGGGCGGGTGATCAGCGCTCCGATCAGCGCGGGCCAGCACAGCACCGGCAGCACGCAGATCAGCGTGGCGTCCTGGCGCCAGTCGCTGAGCGCGTCCCGCACGGCCGCCTCACCGGGCGGCCCGGAAGCCGAACCGGGAGCCAAACCGGAAACCGGCCCGGAAACCGAACCCGGAACCGGAACCGGCGGCCCGGGCTCCGGCCCGCCGGGCTCCGGCACGGCCCCGTCCAGCCCTCCCCTCGCCATCGTCCCTCCCCCGCGTCACCTCTGGAGCGGCAGTGTCAGCCCCCAGGCCGCCGGGCACAAGGTCCAGGTGCGCCTGCGGACCGGGCCGGTGACGGCCGCGTCGGCCCGGTAGCGGAAGTCCGCCCCGGACACGGTCACGGCGGCCGCCCGTGCGCGCACCACGGACCCGCCGCCCGAGACCCCGCCGGCGCCCAGCCTCACCAGGACGTCCGCGAGCCCGTCGCCCTCCCGGGCCGACACGCAGACGTCCTCCACCAGCCGGTCCACGTCCGCCAGGACCACCCCGTCGGCCTCCACGCGCAGCCGGTGGCCGCCACCCGGGCCCGCGGGCGCCCCGGCCGGCGGGCGGCCGAGCGTACGGACCAGCGAGCGGTACGCGCTCCACACCGAGGGCCCGGCCGGCCGCGGCACGGCCCGTACGGGCGGGATGCCGACGCCGCCGAGCACCACCCCGTCGCTGTCGTCGACCAGCAGGTCGCGCATCCCGACGGTCCCGTCCAGGACCGCCCGGGCGGCCGACACGGCCGACAGCGGCACGCCCAGCCGCCTCGCCAGTCCCAGTGACCCCGCGGGCCCCACGGGAATCAGTGAAACGGCCCCCTCGGACAGCGCCCGCTCCCGGTGGAGCAGCCCGACGGCCCGTACGAGCGCCCGGTCGTCGCCGACGATCACCGGCTGCCGATGACCCCGGCGGGCCAGAGCCCGCGCAAACTCCTCCTGCGAGTCCGGGAGGCAGATTTTCGCCGCAGCTCCCGCTGACAGAACATCTTTCGCGATTCGCACGGACTCGCCGTCAAGACGGCGGGCGACCGGGTCGACGAGCACGAGCAGGCCGCCTACCGGCGCGCCCGCATGGCTCATGGTGGGCTCTGGAGCCGACACCTCGGTCCTTCCTCGGGTAGCATCTTTGTGCAAGAGGCCCTTGCGCTATTGCGCCAGGGCCTTCGTCTATTCCGGGGTACCGGTCCGACGGCTCAGCCTGCGGTGTACATCGTCGTACGCCCCCTGACCTTGGACATGCCCCATCCGGAAGAGGTGTACGCCTGTGCCCGCTCTTGTGCTGCTCGGAGCTCAGTGGGGTGACGAGGGCAAGGGAAAGGCCACCGACCTGCTCGGTGGATCCGTTGACTATGTAGTGCGTTACCAGGGCGGCAACAACGCCGGCCACACGGTCGTCGTAGGCGACCAGAAGTACGCGCTGCACCTTCTCCCTTCCGGCATCCTCTCCCCCGGATGCACCCCGGTCATCGGCAACGGTGTCGTCGTCGACCCGGCCGTCCTGCTCTCCGAGCTGCGCGGCCTGAACGAGCGCGGCATCGACACCTCCAAGCTGCTGCTCAGCGGCAACGCGCACCTGATCACGCCGTACAACGTCACCCTCGACAAGGTCGGCGAGCGCTTCCTCGGCAAGCGCAAGATCGGTACGACGGGCCGCGGCATCGGACCGACCTACGCGGACAAGATCAACCGCATCGGCATCCGCGTCCAGGACCTCTACGACGAGTCGATCCTCACCCAGAAGGTCGAAGCGGCACTGGAGGGCAAGAACCAGCTCCTCGCGAAGCTGTACAACCGCCGCGCGATCGACCCGGCCCAGATCGTCGAGGAGATGCTCGGCTACGCGGAGCTCATCAAGCCCTACGTCGCCGACACCACCCTGATCATCAACAACGCGCTCGACGAGGACAAGGTCGTGCTGTTCGAGGGCGGCCAGGGCACGCTGCTCGACGTCGACCACGGCACGTACCCCTTCGTCACCTCGTCCAACCCGACCGCCGGCGGTGCGTGCACCGGTGCGGGCGTCGGTCCGACGAAGATCAGCCGCGTCATCGGCATCCTGAAGGCCTACACGACCCGCGTCGGCTCCGGCCCGTTCCCGACCGAGCTGTTCGACGCGGACGGCGAGGCGCTGCGCCGCATCGGCGGCGAGCGCGGCGTGACCACCGGCCGCGACCGCCGCTGCGGCTGGTTCGACGCCCCGATCGCGCGCTACGCGACCCGCGTCAACGGTCTGACGGACTTCTTCCTCACCAAGCTGGACGTGCTGACCGGCTGGGAGGAGATCCCGGTCTGCGTCGCGTACGAGATCGACGGCAAGCGCGTCGAGGAGCTCCCGTACTCGCAGTCGGACTTCCACCACGCGAAGCCGATCTACGAAAACCTCCCCGGCTGGTCCGAGGACATCACCAAGGCCAAGACCTTCGCGGACCTCCCGAAGAACGCCCAGGCGTACGTCAAGGCCCTCGAGGAGATGTCGGGCGCCCCGATCTCCGCGATCGGCGTCGGCCCCGGCCGCACCGAGACGATCGAGATCAACTCGTTCCTCTAGGCAGTACCCGCACGACCCGAAGGGGCGGCAGGCGCACCGGCGCCGGCCGCCCCTTCGGCGTACGCACCTCAGACCGCGACGAGCCTGACCCGGTCGCCGCACAGCGCCCGCATGTCGTCGACATCGGAGGTCAGCAGGACCACGGGCCCGGGCTGGCGCAGCGCCACCTCGGCGACGGTCGCGTCGATCGCGTACTTGTGCCCGTGCAGCCCCCTGTCCTTGAGCAGCCTCGCGGCCCCCTTGGCGGCCTCGGCGGTCACGGACTCGACCTTGACGGCGGACAGGGCCCAGTTCAGCTTGGCGGGGTTCACCCGCGCGTGGTTGACCTCCACGATGGTGTTCGCGCAGACGACGAGATCGGTGCCCGCCGTTTGCAGCCGCCTGATCAGCGGGAGGACCTTGCGGTCCTGCTCGATCAGCGCGGACAGACCCTCGGAGTCCAGGACCGCGGTCACGTAGCGCATCACGCGGCGACCGCCGTCTCCTCACTCTGTTCGGGACCGAAGAGTCTCGCTTCGGCCTCGGCCATTTCTTCTTCGGTGAAGGCCCCGAACTTCGCCTCGTGGTCATCGAGATACCGGCCGAGGAGCTCGTTACGGATCTGGCGGGCAACAGCCTCCGCCACGTACCCGGAGATGTTGTCCGTCATCTTGCGGAGCTCCTCCACCTGCTCGGTGGGGAGCGTCACGGTGATGCGCGTGGTCCCTGACATACGGCGAGCATACTCCCGTATGCACTCTCGGGGAGTCGGGCTACTCGACAGAGTGACGACCGTGCGGAGGTGGGCGGTGCTGCGGGCCGCTCGGTGGCTTCGACGGTGACCGGGGGGCGTCCCGGAAGTCCAGTGTCCTTCCGCGCCGGGCCGGCCCGTCAAGGGCGCTCCTTCGTCGCGTCGCTACGCGATGGCCTTCGGCCACCCTTGACAGACCGACCCGACACGGAAAAACACAAGACTCCCGGGATCCCCCCGGGGGATGGCCGGGAGGGAAGTAGCGGGAGGAACGGCCATGTCAGGGGCCCATCGGGCCCGAGTTCCGCCGGTCAGCCCAACCCGCACACGAGGACGACCACATCCCCCTCCGAGGCGTTGAGTCGCACCAAATCGCTACACACTCCCACTCGGCTCAGCGGCCAACGGCCGTCTGGGGCTGGGAGCGCGACAGATCGCTACACAGTCGCCCTCGGCTTAGCGGCTGGCCGCCGTCTGGGGCTGGTGGGCGCAACAGATCGCTACACAGTCCCACTCGGCTCAGCGGCCAACGGCCGTCTGGGGCTGGGAGCGCAACAGACCGCTACACACTCGCCCTCGGCTTAGCGGCTGGCCGCCGTCTGGGGCTGGTGGCGCACCAAATCGCTGCGCGCTCCTCATCCATTGTCGTCCGGCGGCCGTTGGGGGCTTGGGGGCGCCAAATCACCACGTGATTCGCCGTTTATGGCGTCTGGCGGCCGCCTTGGGCCGGTATTGGGCCCCCCAGGGGCCCGGAAGGGCGCCTGATGTCGCCTGATGTCGCCTAGCGACGATCCGTTCGTCCTTAGCGTCGGAGAAGTGATCGTTTCACTCCCAACTGGCCGCCAAACCATCACAAATAGGGCATAAGGAGAGGGGTGGGAGGGCCCGGAAGAGATCCGGGTGGCGGTCGCGTACCCAGAGGGGCACATGGTCGTCGTGGGCGGCCTGTGCCCGGCCCAAGACGGCCGCCAGACGCCAATCGGCAGGGCGCGCCAAGCGATCCGCCGCGCGCACCCGCCCCAGACGACCGCCAGCCGCCCATCGACGAGACATGTGTAGCGATCTGCCGCGCCCCAGCCCCAAACTGCCGCCGGACGCCGAACCCACCGAAGCACGCGGCGAAATGACGCGCACATCAACCCCAGACGACCGCAAGCCGCCAAGCCGAGAACGACTGTGTAGCGATCTGCCGCGCCCACCAGCCCCAAACTGCCGCCGGACGCCAATCCCACCGAAGCACGTGGCGAAATGACGCGCACATCAACCCCAGACGACCGATGGCCGACAAGCCGAGAACGACTGTGTAGCGATCTGCCGCGCATCCCAGCCCCAGACGGCCGCCGGACGCTATGCCGACAGGGACTGTGTAGCGATCAGGTGCGCTCCCAGCCCCAGACGGCGGCCAGCCGCTAGACCGAGACAGACTGTGTAGCGATCTGGTGCGCCTCAACGCCACAGGCGGGCCTGCTGCAACCAGGCCGCCCCTCACCCTCTGACCCCCGGCCATCCCCCGGGGGGATCCCGGGAGTCTTGTGTTTTTCCGGGACGGGACGGCCTGTCAAGGGTGGCCGAAGGCCATCGCGAAGCGACG